>JAGVDA010000285.1 GCA_020058975.1 Thermosynechococcus sp. WC_1
ATTTCGTAGGGGACTACCCCACGGAGATACGTTTCGACGGGCACTTGATTGACGAGGGTATATGACCCATAGGCGTTGGGCTGAAACCGGAGTCGTCCGCCAAAGCGTTGAGTGCCGACTTGGATGACGTTTTGTCCGGCTGCAATCTCTAATTCGTTGCGGTTGTAGCGGTACCCATTCAGTTCCCAACTTAGAGTGGGGCGGGTTGTGACTGTTTTTTGTTCTAAGTAGCTTGTGGTCAGTCCTTTGCTTTTGAGATCCTGCTGTAAAAGCAGGCGACCGACCGTAGAATCATAGCGATCGCGTTTAGCCCAGACCTGCCAGTTATCAGGCTGAGCCAGTTCAACCGCAATGCCTTTGGCCTGCCAAGTTTTAGCGCTGGCTTCTGCACTCTCAAAACTACGATGGGTGCTGATCACCAGCCGCTCATCTATGCGTGGGGTTGCCAGAGGCTCTTGGGCGATGTTGATTTGTAGCTTATTAACGATGGCGGTGACGGGCTTTTTATCGGTCCAAAATTTGACGGTGAGGCGATCGCCGGCTTGCGCCTGAAGCAGAAGCTGATCTTTCGGCTGCTGACCAAAGCGCTGCTTGATACCCACCTTAATCTCAGGATTTAGCCCAGCAGCGGCAGCAGCAGGAATTGCCATCATGCAGCCCGAAACAGCAGCCAGAGTGACAGCAGCAATCTTTATGGGACGGTGATGAAGCTGAAAAATATTTTGGAGCGCCATTTGTTGAGGAAATAACGTTTGATGATTGCCGACCGCCATACCGTCGCTACTCCACATTTAGACCACGATGCCTTCAGATTCTACTGCAAGTTTTTTCGGCATTCTCTTGAGTTTTCGTTAAATAATTTCAGCAAAATGGCGAAAGAAGTCGAGCAACAGCCTTTGATGAGGGGCACCAATGGGGCAATTGCGCTGGGCGATCGCAGAATACGCCTCCCCTGTCTGAATTTGCGCTGGCGTCAGCAATCCTAAATCCCAACCTTCTTGAAGCGTGAGTGCGCTGACGGGGACGGTCAATGCGCCATAGAAAACATGGCGAACCACGGTCACGTCATGATCTTCACAAAACAGAGATAAGGCTGGAGGGGTATAGCAAATCTCTTCAGCGAGTTCTCGCCAAATGCATTCTTCTGGGGTTTCGCCTGGGTCTAGGTGCCCGCCAAACATACCCCAGTGCCCCGGATGCACAATACCAGGGATGGGGTCGCGTAGCTGCATGAGGTATTGATTGGGTGAGGATTGAAGGATGGCGATCGCAACGTGCTTGACAGAAGGGTGAGTCATAAAACTTGGGCAATGAATTTTAAGGCAAAATCTCCGTCACCACATCCCCGCCGCTAATGCGAAGAGTTTGCGCTTCAAGTTTGCCCACTGCTCTCGGCCCACGGAGCGTAAACGCAGGAGACTCCTGCACATAGTTCACGTTGCCTAACGCCTCAATTCGCTCCGTCTTTGTGTTCCAAAGTAGCTGATCGCTTGTCAACCGAGCGCGATCTTTAAGCCCCGTCACCTCCACCTTTCCCTGTAAATCCACCAAATTTCGAGCCTGCTCCACAGATCCAGCATTAGCTAAAACCGTCACCTGACGGCGCGGATCCTGTAATTGCAAAAGCTCACGGGTTGAAATCCGTCCTCTCAACGTTTCCCACCTTAACTCACGACTGGTCAGCATCAAAGCGCCCAGCGTCAGCCGCACAGGGCTACGGAGTTCTACCACACCGCGCTTGAGGTCGGCCTTTGCTTCCCCTGCTAAAGCCACCGCTTTTTCCGCAGTCGGGCGGCTTAACTGCTCAATTTCAACGGTCGGCTGCTGCCCATTCTCTAATGCCGTGCCAGCCTGAAAACTTTGCTGTTCAACGTTCCAGACCGCCTGATTTGCCTTCAGTCGTAAACGTTGTGCGTCTTTTTGATCCCCAGTCCCACGGGTTTCCATCACGACACTGCCCTTCACCAAAATTACTTTGCCCTGTTTAGAAGCCTGTAGCTCATTGGCCCATAGCCGGAGTTGAGGATGCGTCACCGTCAGCCCACTGCGCACCACGAGCCGTCCAGTCTGTGGATTCCACTGTGCCTCACGCCCGCGAAACACCACCCGATTCTGCCGATCTGTTACCTGAATATTGCCCTGCAGATTCACCTGCTGATTGGTTTGGCGAATAGAGCCTTGCCCTGCCGCAATATCAAATACAGGCTTGCCCGCTTCATAAAGCTGTCCTTTAATAGATTGCGCCGCAGCGGCCTGACCTTCTTTAGACGTAACGCCTTTCGCCTGAAACTTCCACAACAGCTTACCTTTTACATCTGTTTGGGCAAGAACCACATCAGAAAAAGACACGCCTCCCTGCACTGGTTTTGTCAGAACCTTGGGCGCTTGAGGCGCTCGCCAAGAACAAGCGCTCAAGTGAACACAGAAAAGGCTCAAAATACCGTAGGAGCCAAATCGTATCCAGTGATTGCGCAGTTTATTAGTCATTAAATACAGGCACTTCCGGACGCTCAAGAGTATCTGCACCCGCACTCACCCCCGAAAGCGGACGATAAGCGTATCCCAATCGCGGCGCTTTTTGAATATCCTCTTTGATGTTATCTAAATCAATGTAGCGATCCGCTACGTTAATGAGGCTATCGCTGGTCATAGAGCGTAAACTTACTACCTCTACCCGAATACCTCGATAGCTCACCGCATCGACGGCATAAGCTAAATCACCATCACCACTCACCAAAATTGCCGTATCGTAGCACCCGACCAGCGCCATCATATCTACCGCAATTTCAACATCTAGATTGGCCTTTTTAGACCCATCTGGAAGCTGAATTAGCTCTTTTGTGATCACACGGTAGCCATTGCGACGCATCCACAGCAAAAAACCCTGCTGTTTTTCATTGGTGGGGTCAACCCCAGTGTAGAAAAAAGACCTAAGCAGGCGAGATCCCCCCGTCAGACGACACAACAGCTTGGCATAGTCAATCTCAACACCAAGCTGTAGTGCTGCATAAAATAGATTGGAGCCATCTACAAAAATTGCGATACGACCGCGATTTTCTAAAACCTGCTCCGGCGTAAAAATAGAATCTTGTCCCGATGCATTTTGAATCATTAGGATATTAAACCTTATTTAAAAAATGAGTTGATATTAAAAATGGACGGAATAATAAAATGTGCAGAAAATGTGTGCAAAAAGAAATTAAGTTAAAAAGAAAATCAGCCTATTTCTCTTAAAGAAGACATGAGCGAAGGCTAAACCCTAAAGAAACGCTTTGCTTAAAGTATAAGTAAGTAATTATACTCTTTTTATTTGTCTCAGGTTTACGACGCCAAGTCAATAAAACGATGACAACTTAACAAGTTTGTTGTAAAAACTCACAAATTAAGGCTGTTTAGCTAATTTATGGTTCTAAATCTAGACTTGGAGCCATCAGCTTTTGAAAAATAGGTTCTGGCTGCCCAAAGGTTTGTCTAGGGGGCAAGCAACCCCAGCGATCGTGTTCCTTCAATAACTTCAGTGATGTGGGTTCCCCTAGATCATTGAAGTCAACGCTGTAGCCAAGCTGTTGGTAAATCTTAGTGCTTAAATTGGGCACGATAGGCGCAAGCAAGTATGCTGCCAAACGCACGCTCTCTAAAACGGCATACAGAATTTGATTGACTGTTTCAATCTCTCCTGCTTTGTAGCGGCTCCAAGGTGCTTGTTCGTCGATAAACTTATTGCCTATTCTCACTAGGCTCAAGGCGACCTCGCAGGCAATGCTAAAGCTAAGGACACTATAGGCTTCAGATGCTTTTTCTCCAGCACCCTGAGCCAACTGCACTAAAGACCAGTCTTGGGGCATTGCTTGAGGATCAATCGCGGGGACTTTGCCCTCGCAATATTTCACAGCCATTTTTAGAGTGCGGTTCAGCAGGTTCCCTAGGTCATTAGCCAAATCTGCATTGAGAATGTCGATAAACCGAGTTTCGTTAAAATCTCCATCTCGACCAAAGGCAATCTCTTTGAGGAAGTAGTAGCGCACGGCATCAGCACCGTAGCGATCGACGAGGTCAAAGGGGTCTAGGGTATTACCCTGACTTTTGCCCATTTTTTGCCCATCTTTGGTTAAAAAACCGTGACCAAAAATAGCCTTGGGCAGCGGCAGCTCCGCAGACATGAGCATGGCAGGCCAGTACACACCGTGGAAGCGTAAAATATCTTTGCCGATAAGGTGTAGGTCAATGGGCCACCAGTTTTTTAGCGCATTTTCTAAGGTCGGTTCAGCGTCTGGCTCTAGGAGCGCTGTAATGTATCCCAGCAGTGCGTCAAACCAGACGTACAGGGTATGTTTGGGATCATTAGGGACTGGGATGCCCCAATCTAAGTTCACCCGAGAGATGGAGAAGTCTTGCAGCCCTTGGCTCACAAAATTTAGGATTTCGTTGCGACGAATATCGGGCTGAAGAAATTGGGGGCTGTTGGCATAGTGGTCTTGCAGCGCCTGCTGGTACCGCGACAGCCGAAAGAAGTAGTTTTGTTCGTCTCGCCACTCTACGGCTCGATTGGTATGAATGGGGCAGCGTTTTTCGCTTAGTAAATCTCGCTCTTCTTTAAATTCTTCGCACTCAACGCAGTACCATCCCTGCTGCTGCCCTAGGTAGATGTCGCCTTTTTCCCATACGCGCAGGAAGAATTCTTTGACGATTTGGGCATGGAGATCGCTAGTCGTACGGCTAAAGCGATCGTAATGAATATTGAGGCGTTGCCAAAGGTCTTGAAAGCCTTCCGCTACCTCATCACAGTGGGCTTGAGGGTCACGATGGAGCTGTTCTGCGGTGCGCTGAATTTTCTGACCATGCTCATCGGTGCCCGTAATCAAAAGCACATCATTGCCACGCAGTCGATAAAAGCGGGCTAAGGCGTCGGCTGCCATTGTGGTGTAGGCACTGCCAACATGGGGTAAGCCGTTGACGTAGTAGAGCGGCGTTGTGAGTGAAAACTGAGCTGGTTTTTGTGAATCAGAAATTGACATATCGCAATTAAAACATTATTCTCCCCATCCTTATCAATGATACAGGGGAGATCTGTTTTATCTGCCTCGAAAGCATATAAATCAAGCCCAGAACTGCATTTTTTCTTTGGCGGTAAGCTGACTAGGTGCGATATCTCGTCGAAGCACTGACCCGTTGTGAGCTGTAATCATGCGAGGCAAAATTTTAGAGTCTAAAACAGTCTTGTTCGTTAAATCATAGGTGGTGTATCGGGTAGAGACATCTGTTAGCCCAATATCTACAACGGTTAAGGTTTTTCGGGGTGAAAGATTGCTGTTTAACCATCGGCGTGGCCCTGCACCTAACGCACCCGTTTGCAAAAGCTGAAGCTTGCCACGATGACCTGGAAAATACGCATGGTCATGACCGCTGATGTAGGTATGCACCCGATATTTTTCTAGCAAAGCCCGCAGATTTTCGGCATGGTCTAAAAACTCTCCTGGCTTTTCACGTCCTACGGATATTCCATACAGCGGCAGATGACCCACGGCAATCCGCATCTTGGCCTGCTGAGCGGCGCTGCTGGCAAGGCTTTTTTCTGCCCAAGCCAACTGCGCGGCAGAAATGATTGCGGTTGAAGCATCCCAGACCATATAAAACACGTTGTTCTGGGCAAAAGAATAATAAAAAGGGAAATGTTCACGGTCTATAAACGGGATCTGAGGCGTATGGTTTTTCCAGTAGCCTTGGGCTAAGCGGCGATCGCGCTCAAACGTCATCTGCCCCCCTACTCCCTTAGCCCCCGACCCATCGTGATTGCCTAGCGTAAATCCTAAGGGTAAATTCGCTTTGCGTAGGGGTGCGCCAATCGCGCGGTCAAACCCTGCCCACATTGCCTGTACTTCATTATCCGTAAGCTGGGTAGACTGAGCTGCAACCATATCGCCACTGCACAGCACCAGGTCGGGTTGCCACTTGGGGAGAAGTGCGATCGCCTCATGCACCTCCGGCTCATACTCTGTAGAGCCATACTGACTATTAAGATCGCTAATGACCACCACCCGCACATCGCCACGCATAGGGGCAAAGAAACCCTTCGGGCTAATGGGCTGCCCACTCAAAGACGATGATGGCTCAGCTGCCGTAGAAGCGACTGGAGCATTCCCTTGACGCCCCCACTCTGCCGCAGCCCCACATCCAGAGAGTAAACCCGCCAGGAGTAAAAAATTTCGTCGCTTCATGGTGCTTCACAGCCGCAAACTGGCACTATCTTAGCGGCTCACGGGTTAGATTCAAGTTAGGGATAGGTTTTTCTGAGTTTAAAAATGCTCCACCTTCTTCAACAGTTTGGGGGCGCACTGGTGTTTTACACCATTATTCCACTCCCGTCGCGTTGGCCTCTAGAATTCCAGCGCATTGCGCGTTGGGCACCCTGGATTGGTCTGCTGATTGGGGTTCTGCTGGCGGCACTCAATTTTTTGCTCCTCCAGCTCCCTCTCTCTGGCTTTCTGCGCGGTGTTTTAGTGCTGGCAGCGTGGATTGCCATTACCGGAGGGCTTCATCTCGACGGCGTAATGGATACTGCCGATGGTCTTGCCGTCCCCGATCCAGACCGTCGCCTTGCGGTCATGAGCGACAGCCGAACCGGAGCCTATGGCGTGATGGCGGCGGCAGTGCTGTTGCTGCTGAAGGTCGGAGCGATCGCCGAATTCACCTCACCTCGCGCCTGCATTCTGCTGGGTCTTGCCCCTGTGTGGGGACGATGGGGGCAGTTGGTGGCGATCGCCCTTTACCCCTACCTTAAATCCGAAGGCAAAGGCGCGTTCCATCGCCGCAGCCTTCAGATCCCTCAAGATTTATGGCCTAGCCTCCTGCTGTTAATAGGCATCAGCCTTATTTCCATTGCAGTTGAACCGCACCAATGGCAAAGCCATCTAGGCACCTTTGCCTTAGGTCTTTTCTTATCTTGGGGCGTGGGCACTTGGTTTTATCAGCGGCTGCGGGGCATGACGGGTGACAGCTACGGCGCAGTTGTAGAATGGACAGAAGTGCTAATAATTTGCTGTTTCAGCCTTGCAGTTCACTAAAATTTTGACGAAAGGAAGCCCTTTGGTTTAACATCGCGATAGGGGATCTTAGATTTTGAACCCCACGCTATCATTTAACCCATTTAATATCGGCAGCAGGCAACTGTGTTTGTGAGGTCTGCTGCTTCACAAGCCACCACAGATTTATTGCACTTGCTTTTACTAACCCTCACCCTCGCAAAGCGGCTGACTGAGATAGTA
>JAGVDA010000227.1 GCA_020058975.1 Thermosynechococcus sp. WC_1
GGCACTGGTCGCGGGTCGCTTTTGGATTGGGCGTGGAGCAGGCACGACCAATGCGGTGTGGGGCGTGACGGCCTATGACTGGCGAGTGGCGCTGACCATGTTTTTGGTAAGCGGGGGCATGACGGCGGTGGTGCCAGAGCGACGCAAAATCCGCTGGCTGGCGTTGATGGTATTGCCCATGGTGATTGCGCTGCTGCGGCAGGATTTATCTGAGACTTTGATGGCGATCGCCCTCTCTGGTCTATTGGCTTGGGTCTATACCCAACGCCCCGAAGACCTGGCGCTTCCGGCAGGGCAGGCCAATACAGAAAGTCAGGGTGCATTTGTGCTTTTGGGAGGAACTAGCAGTTTGGTGTCTTTAAATCAGCCTTTACTTGCCGATAAAGTAGGCCAAAAGGCCGCAACCTTAGCACAGCTTTTACGCTGGGGCTTCTCAGTGCCTGAGGGGTGGGTATTGCCCCCAGGGGATGACGCAGAGCCATTGATTAAAGCCATCCATCCAAGTGTCGATCAGCCTTGGGTGGTGCGGTCTTCTGCAATGGGAGAAGACTCGGATCAGTCTTCAGCAGCGGGGCAGTACCAAACGGTGCTAGATGTGACCTCAAGAGAAGGACTAAGACGGGCGATCGCCCAGTGCCAAGACTGCTACGATGACCCCGTTGCTGCGCAATATCGCCAGAGCAAAGGCGTTGCAGAAGGGGGCATGGCGGTGATTGTGCAGCGCCAAATCCAGGGGCAATACTCGGGCGTGGCCTTTAGCCGTGACCCGTCTTCTGGGGATGGGGAGGCGGTGGCGATCGAGGGCTTGCCAGGGCTTGCCACCAATGTTGTGTCAGGTCACGTTACCCCAGAGCGATATTTGGTCACAATCCCAGCGCTAAACACATCCAGTAAAGTCGTGATCACGGGTGAACCAGGCCAGATTCCGGCAGAGATTATTGAGCGAGTTGCAGCTCTGGTTCGAGATTTAGAAGCACGCTACCACGGCATTCCTCAAGATATGGAGTGGACTTACGATGGCACAACGCTTTGGGTGCTGCAAACGCGAACCATTACGACGCTACTGCCCATCTGGACTCGTCGCATTGCCGCTGAAGTAATTCCTGGGGTGATTCGTCCCCTCACCTGGTCTATCAACCAGCCGTTGACCTGCGGCGTTTGGGCAGATTTATTTAAATCTATTTTAGGCGGACGTTCTGATCCGTTTAGGGTGCAAGAACTGGCGACACTGCACTACGGTCACGCCTACTTTAATGCCACATTACTAGGCCAGCTCTTTCGTCGGATGGGTCTACCCGCTGAAAGTCTAGAATTTTTGACGCGGGGTGCATCAATGGGGCGACCTTCGCCTGGGGCGATGCTCAAAACCTTGCCAGGACTAACAAAGCTGCTGCTTCAAGAATGGACTTTACCCAGTGCCTTTCGCCAACAAAACCGCGCGGCATTTGCCCCGCTATTGGAAGCGATCGCCACACAACCTTCTCCCACAAACCCTACAGCCATCCTAGAGCGGATTGACGCACTGCTTTCGGCCTTGCGGAGCGCCACATTTTTTAGCATTTTGGCACCCATTAGCGCTGCTGTGCGGCAAAAGCTCTGGTGGGTTGAAGATGCTGCCCTTGATACGTCCGTGTTGCCGGAAATGGCAGCACTGCGATCACTCTACACCCTGGCAGCCCACCGCTCATCCACCCTCGATGCTGAATCTGTTCAACCTGAAATGGAAGCATTTTTAGCGCAGTATGGCTACCTGAGCGATGTTGCCACGGATATTTCTATCCCCACTTGGCAAGAAGATCCACAGCCCGTCTGGCTCCTCTTACAGAATCTTGGTTCTACACCCGCTCCAGCATCAGCAAAGCGCCAAGGTTGGACTACTCGAATTGTGCAAAAGCGATTAACCCTTAAAGGTCAGGTTGCCGAAGTCTACAGCCGTTTGTTGGCAGAGTTACGCTATGCATTACTGGCGTTAGAACAAGATGCTCTTTCTCAAGGGCTGCTTCAGCAGACAGGCGATATATTTTTTCTAACCCTCAGTGAACTTCGCGAGTGGGTGACGCAGCCCTCTCCACAACTCAACACACAACTGTCTCAACAAGTTGTGGCGCGAAGCCGCGAGTTTGAACTTGCCCAGGAACTTACGGGAGTACCTATGATCGTGTACGGAACACCGCCGCCCCTCAGCGTTCTGCAAAACCCTACCCCTGCCACCGCCGGATCTCTGCACGGGATTGGCGCTAGCCCTGGCATTGTAGAAGGGACAGTGCAGGTACTGCGATCGCTCCGTCAGATCCCGACGACGCTCTCTCGCCAAACCATCTTGGTGGTGCCCTATACCGATGCAGGCTGGTCGCCTGTTTTAGCTCAGGTGGGTGGCATTGTGGCAGAAGTGGGCGGTAGACTCTCCCACGGAGCCATTATTGCCCGCGAGTACGGCATTCCAGCCGTGATGGATATTGCCCAGGCAACCCAACGCCTCAAAAATGGACAGCGCGTACGCGTGGACGGCTATCGAGGCATTGTAGAAATTTTATAGCGCTAAATATCAAGCTCAGCCATGTTGAGTCGAGAGCCATAGGTTTCAATAAACTCCCGACGCGGGGCAACGCGATCGCCCATCAAAATCGTAAAGATCCGATCGGCTTCGGTCGCATCTTCAATATTAATGCGCTTAAAGGTGCGGGTTTCGGGGTTCATGGTGGTATCCCAAAGCTGTTGAGGCATCATTTCGCCTAGCCCTTTGAACCGCTGAATGGTGTAGTTGGCGTTGGCTGGAAAGACATTTTGGGTGAGATTGTTTAGCTCTTGCTCGTTATAGCAGTAGTGGTGAGAGCGACCCCGCTCCACTTTGTAGAGCGGAGGACAGGCGATGTAGATATAGCCATCCTGAATGAGCTGCCGCTGATAGCGATAAAAGAAGGTCAAAATCAACGTGCGGATGTGGGCACCATCCACGTCAGCATCGGTCATGATGACGATGCGGTGATAGCGCAACTGCGCGGCATCAAATTCTTCACCCTTAATGCCTAGACCTAAGGCCGTAATGAGCGCCTGGATTTCAGTATTTTTGTAGATTTTGGAGTCGTCGGTTTTTTCAATATTGAGGATTTTACCCCGCAATGGCAGGATGGCCTGGAATCGGCGATCGCGTCCCTGTTTAGCGCTCCCTCCCGCAGAATCCCCTTCCACAATGTAGATTTCTGATTCTTTGGGGTCACGGGAGCTGCAATCGGATAGTTTTCCGGGTAGCGTTGACGACTCAAGCACAGACTTGCGACGGACTAACTCTCGCGCCCGTCGCGCCGCTTCCGCTGCATTAAAGGCTTGGGTTGCTTTGTCTAGAACAAGGTCAAGCACAGAAGGCTGGAACTCAAAATATTCCGTCAGCACTTCCCCCACCAAAGATTCCACCACGCCCCGCACTTCGGGGTTGCCGAGCTTGGTTTTGGTTTGTCCCTCAAATTCTGGGTCAGGCACCTTCACCGAAATCACGGCGGTTAGACCTTCACGGATATGCTCACCGCCCAGATTGGGCATATTTTCTTTGATTTTGTTGCGTTTGCGCGCCACGGAGTTGATAGTGCGAGTCAGAACCGCCTTCAGCCCTTCTAGATGGGTTCCGCCATCAATGGTGCGAATGTTGTTGGCAAACCCTAAAAGGTTGTCGGTATAGGCATCGGTACACCACTGGAATGCAACCTCAATCTGGATGCTGTTGCGCTCGCCCTGTACATAAATAATCTCTTCATTGAGCGGCGTTTTATCGCTATTCATGTAGCTGATATATTCGCGGATGCCGCCTTCGTAGTAGTACACCTCAACCTTGGGTTCATCTAGCCCCAAGAGTGCGAGACGTTTATCGGTAAATGTTAGCTCAACGCCAGCATTGAGATAGGCTAGCTCTCGAAAGCGATTGGTCAGAATTTTGTAGTCAAATTCGGTGCCAGAGGTGAAAATCTGCACGTCTGGCAAAAAGGTCATTTGGGTGCCGGTTTTGGTGCGATCGCAGCTATGCTCCACCAGTTCCGTCACCGCAATACCGCGCTCAAATCGCTGGGTATACAGCTTATTGTTGCGCCAGACCTGCGCCTCTACCCATTCTGAAAGGGCATTCACCACCGAAATCCCCACCCCGTGGAGACCGCCCGAAACCTTGTAGCCACCACCACCAAACTTGCCACCCGCGTGCAGCACCGTCATCACCGTCTCTAGGGCAGACTTACCCGTGCGAGGGTGAATATCGGTGGGGATGCCGCGCCCATCATCAGAGACGGTAACAGACCCGTCTTCATTGAGGGTCACTTCAATGTGGCTACAGTGCCCTGCTAACGCCTCATCGACGGAGTTATCAACAACCTCGTATACTAAGTGATGCAGCCCCCGTGGCCCAGTGGTACCAATGTACATCCCAGGGCGCTTGCGGACGGCTTCTAACCCCTCCAGAACTTGAATCTGACTGGCACCGTAGTTTTCAGTAGTGGTCATTAAGTAACAGGCTCCTGTAAGCGGCGTAAAGCCCTTGTGACGCGGCAAATAATAAAACCACTCAAAATTCTATCACAAATGGGTAATTGGCGGCTCAAAGCGCCTTAAATCAGAAGAATGAAGTAGGGATGCTATGGATGTCATTAAGGATTTTACAGGGGTGTCCATTCAGAAGCTGCTTAGCAATCGTTTATGACGCCTGCCCTTATTGTGATTTGTGGCGCAACTGCCACTGGCAAGTCGAATCTGGCACTCACCCTAGCTGAACGCCTCGGCTCCCCCATTTTGAGCGCAGATTCTCGTCAGGTGTATGAGGCGTTTAATATTGGGACTGCTAAACCTTCGCAATCAGACTGTGCTAGAGTCCCACACTATTTATTAGATTTATGCCCCCCAGACGCTACGTTCACCGTGGCTGAGTATCAACGTCTCGCTCAAACTTTAATTTCAGACTGCCAGAACCAGGGGGTTATTCCAATTTTGGTGGGCGGCACAGGGCTTTATATTCAGTCTGTGGTAAATGGCCTAAAGATTCCGCGTGTGCCGCCTCAGACAGAACTGCGATCGCAGCTCACCACAGTCTCTCAAGTAGAGCGATATCAGTGGCTCCAGCAGGTAGACCCACCTTCTGCCCTTAAAGTTCACGCAAACGATCAGGTCAGAACGCTGCGCGCCTTGGAGGTGTTTTACACCACAGGTATTCCCCTTTCTGCCCAGCAGGGGAGCAATCCGCCCAGCTACACTATTTTGCAGATTGGTCTAGATATTCCAGACCTCGACCAGCAGATGGCGTTAATTCAACGCAGGACAGCGCAAATGATTGGGCAGGGATGGGTTGAGGAAGTTCAGCAAATCATGGGTCATTACGGCGCAGAACTTCCGTTGCTCAAAACCTTGGGCTATGCCGAACTGTGCCAATACTTGAAGGGAGACTGTACTTTGGAAGCGGCGATCGCCGCCATCGTTTTACACACGCGGCAATTTGCGAAGCGGCAGCGCACCTGGTTTAAGGCAAATCCAGAGATTCAGTGGTTGAATGCCTTAGATCAACACTTAGATCAAACGGCTTGGGGCATCGTCGAACCCTTTCTAAGCTCCCTGAACGACAGCGATTGAGGGAATTCAGAAAAAGACGGTCTACCTTTGCTAAAATAGCGGCGTAGTTTCGGCAGAGCAACCCATTGAGCCAATCTATTGACTTGCCCCAAATCGCCGATCCAAAGGTTGATGATTTTCTTCAAGAATTAGCAAGCATTCAGCAAACGGGTTCAAAGCGCATTGCAATGCTGGGTTCTCGTCATGTGCCGATCATTCATCAGTACATGATTGAAATGCTGAGCTACGCGCTGGTGCTATCAGGCAATCGCCTTCTCACCTCTGGCGCAACGGGTACCAATGCCGCTGCCATTCGAGGTGCAATGCGCGCCGACCCTAATTTACTAACGGTTGTGCTGCCCCAAAGCCTTCAGCGCCAGCCCGACGAATCTCGCGCCCAGCTTGAGCAGGTCATGCACCTGGTCGAAAAACCCGAAAACGACCATCTCACGCTTGCCGAAGCGAGCGCCCTGTGCAACCAAGAAATTATTACCCGCTGTCAGCAGTTGGTCTGTTTTGCATACCATGACAGCCGCACATTGCTTCAGACCTGTGAAGAAGCGGAAGACCAGCGCAAGCTCATCACGCTCTTTTATTTTGATTAGGATCATGGGTTTTATAACCTCCAACATTGACCCTCACCCCCAGCCCCTCTCCCAGAGCGGGAGAGGGGAGTAAGAATCTTGTCCCTCTTCTCCCTGAGCGGGAGAAGGGGTAAAGCCTTTGGGCTATAAGAAAGGGGATGAGGGAGTGCAAAGCATATTGCTTCTAAGCAATTCTCTAGGTTATTTAATTCACAATCCAGAATCCAGAATCGGAAATCTAGCGCTAAAATTCCGTTGTTCAGGCAAAAGTTCAGATAAAAAGTCGTTAACCCCTATCTTTAGGGGTGAGAACACCGATCCTAGGATTACCTGCCTACTCTCTACAATAACTGTAGAGCAGTACAGACTTGCAGGTGCCCCTAGCGGGAGGAAGATCATCTATGCAGCCCACAAATCCTAACCAATTTACCGAAAAAGCCTGGGAGGCCGTGGTTCGCACCCCAGACATTGTAAAGGAAGCTCACCAGCAGCAAATTGAGAGTGAGCATTTGCTTCAGGCGCTCTTGGAGCAAGATGGTTTAGCTGCCAGCATTTTTAATAAGGCTGAGGCAAATGTCCAGCGGCTGAGAGATCGCACCACTGAATTTATTAATAAGCAGGCCAAGCTCAGTACGCCCAGCAGCTCGGTTTACCTGGGTCGCAGCTTAGATACGCTGCTAGATCGCGCTGACGGCTATCGTCAATCTTTTGAAGATGAATACATTTCGATTGAGCATCTGATTTTGGCCTACGCGAAAGATGATCGCTTTGGTCAGGGGCTGCTGCGGGAAGTCGGCTTAGATGAAGACAAGCTGCGAAACGTTATTGAGCAAATACGGGGAAGTCAAAAAGTGACGGATCAAAATCCTGAAGGTAAGTACGAATCGCTCGAAAAATATGGGCGTGACCTTACGGCGTTGGCAAAATCTGGCAAACTTGACCCTGTGATTGGTCGAGATGACGAAATTCGCCGCACAATTCAAATTCTGTCGCGCCGTACCAAAAATAATCCGGTGCTGATTGGGGAGCCAGGGGTGGGTAAAACGGCGATCGCCGAAGGTCTAGCCCAGCGCATCCTAGCCGGAGACGTGCCGGAGTCATTGCGCGATCGCCAGCTCATCACCCTCGATATGGGCGCACTGATCGCAGGGGCAAAGTATAGGGGCGAATTTGAAGAGCGCCTTAAATCGGTACTTAAAGAAGTGACCGAATCTAACGGTCAAATTATTCTATTTATTGACGAAATCCATACCGTTGTGGGTGCAGGTGCCAGCCAAGGCTCTATGGATGCAGGTAACTTGCTTAAGCCCATGCTGGCACGGGGCGAACTGCGCTGTATTGGCGCTACCACTCTAGATGAATACCGCAAATACATCGAAAAAGATGCGGCCTTAGAACGACGCTTCCAGCAGGTGTTTATTGATCAGCCCACGATTGAAGACACCATCTCGATTCTGCGCGGGTTAAAAGAACGCTACGAGGTTCACCACGGGGTCAAGATTTCTGACAATGCCCTAGTGGCTGCGGCAACCCTTTCGACGCGCTACATCAGCGATCGCTTCTTACCCGATAAGGCGATTGACCTTATGGATGAAGCCGCCGCCAAGCTCAAAATGGAAATTACCTCCAAGCCAGAGGAGCTAGACGAAATTGATCGCAAGGTGCTTCAGCTTGAGATGGAGCGGCTGTCTTTGCAAAAGGAAAGCGATCGCGCCTCTCAAGATCGGCTGGTGCGCCTTGAAAAGGAAATGGCAGACTGGAAAGAGCAGCAGTCTACCCTCAACGCGCAGTGGCAGTCTGAAAAGCACGTCATTGACCAAATCCAAAGCGTCAAAGAAGAAATTGATCGCGTCAATATCGAAATTCAGCAGGCCGAGCGCGACTACGACCTCAACCGCGCTGCTGAGCTAAAGTACGGCAAACTCACCAGCCTTCAGCGCGACCTTGAGCAGGCCGAAGTCAACCTTACCCAAACCCAAACCACGGGGCACTCCATGCTGCGCGAAGAAGTCACCGAGGCCGACATTGCCGAAATTATTGGCAAATGGACAGGGATACCCGTGACCAAACTGGTGCAGTCTGAAATGGAAAAGCTGCTGTACCTCGAAGATGAGCTACATCAGCGCGTCATTGGTCAAGAAGAAGCCGTCACCGCAGTGGCAGATGCCATTCAGCGATCGCGGGCAGGTCTTGCCGACCCCAACCGACCCATCGCCAGCTTTATCTTCTTGGGGCCAACGGGTGTGGGCAAAACCGAGCTTGCCAAGGCGCTTGCTGCCTACATGTTTGACACCGAAGAGGCGATCGTGCGGATCGACATGTCGGAGTACATGGAAAAGCACTCCGTTTCGCGCTTAGTGGGTGCGCCTCCAGGGTATGTCGGCTACGACGAAGGTGGTCAGCTTACCGAAGCCGTGCGGCGAAGACCCTACGCAGTGATCCTGTTTGATGAAATTGAAAAAGCGCACCCTGACGTATTCAACATCTTGCTGCAAATTCTTGATGATGGTCGTGCCACCGATTCTCAGGGTCGCACGGTGGATTTCAAAAACGCCATCATCATAATGACCAGCAACATTGGGTCGCAGTACATCCTCGACTTAGCTGGGGATGACAGCCGCTACGGCGAAATGCAGGCGCGGGTATTAGAGACATTGCGCGGTAGTTTCCGTCCGGAGTTTCTGAACCGAGTGGATGAAACGATCATCTTTCACAGCCTGCGCAAAGATCAGCTTCGCAATATTGTGAAGCTCCAAGTCAAGCGACTTGAGAAGCGTCTACAAGAACGCAAGATGGCGCTCAAGCTGTCTGATGCGGCGCTGGATCTGTTGGCAGAAGTGGGTTACGACCCCGTCTATGGCGCACGTCCCCTCAAGCGCACAATTCAGCGAGAGCTAGAAACCACGATGGCAAAAGGCATTCTGCGAGGCGACTACAAAGATGGCGACACCATTTTTGTAGATGTTGCGAATGAGCGCTTGAGCTTTCAGCGGCTCCCCTCTGAGGTGCTGACCAGCAACTAAGGATCACAAATTTAATAACCTTCAACTTTGACCCTCTCCCCAGCCCCTCTCCCAAGGCGGGGCTGATTTATTGAAAAAAGGTAACTACTCAGGCTGAGGGATGAGAGGTTCGGGATTTCCCGAAAACAATCCAATAAGCGCATTCAAGAGATTGCGATCTTGCTTGCGTAAGGTGGA
>JAGVDA010000164.1 GCA_020058975.1 Thermosynechococcus sp. WC_1
CTCAAAAAAAAGATCCAGGCTGACCTGCCCTTCTCGCGTTTGCGAGTACACCTGCACTACCCCTTCAGTGGCAGAAAGCGCTTCTTCTAGTGGCTTTGTCACTTCGTCAACCGCCACGTCTGGGGAAATACCTGGTGCGTCCACCCGAACCCCAATTCGGGGATAGGTAATAGACGGGAGTAAATCAACCTGAAGGGTTGAGATAAAAAAAGCCCCGATTACAATCACGGCCAACGTGAGCATTAACGTCCCAATATGGCGGCGGATGGAAAGCGCACTAAGGCTGAAACCCGTAGGCTTTAAATCTTGCGTCATAGGTCATAGGTCGCGATGGAGGGCTACAGAAATCAATGCTGCAAAACGGTCTGACAGATTAAGATTGCTTGGAAGGCTCTGATAAGATGCTGAGCTTCACGGCGTCGCCATTTTTAAGGGGTTTACTGCTGCGGATGACGATGCGATCGCCCTCACTCAACCCCGCAACCACCGTCACCAGACCATCCTGACGCTGGCCTAAAGTCACACTGCGCGTAGCAACCTTAGCCTGCTGACCAGAACCCTGCACGACGTATAGCGTTCCGGCTTTTTGGGGCTGCTGCTCACGACCAGAAGCATTGCCGCTGCCGCCCTGCCGCTCGCCGCGCTTACGATTGGTTTGAAAGGCTGCTTCCGGCACTCGAATGGCATTAGCAGCCTGCCCGCCAAAACTGACCCGCGCCAGCAGTCCACTGCCAATGCGGGCACCCACGTTGGGCATTGTGACCTCAATCGGCACCAGCCTTGCCGTCGCATCAGCAACAGGTGAAATTCGACTCACCTGACCGCGAAAGGCTTCCCTTGAAAAGGCATCTAGCTTGACCCCAACGGGTTGCCCTACTCTAATCTTGCTTAATTCCAGCTCTGATACCTGAACCGATACCTTAACTTGGCTAAAGTCACCTAGCTTTAAAACCTCACTCCCCGCCTGTGCTAAGTTTCCAGGCTCTGAGACGCGCTCTAAAACAACACCAGTTACCGGAGCAGTAAGGGTTGTGTAAGATTGGCGCTCTCGTTCACGGGCAATGACGGCCTGCTGCGCCCCCACCCGTCGCTGGGCTGCACTCACCGCCTGCTGACGGGTGCGAACCACTTCTTGAGCTGAACGGAACGCCTGCTGAGCCGTCCCCGCTGCGGTACGCGCCTGCTCTGCCTGCTGTTGGGCGATCGCCCCTGCTCGATACAGCTTTTCAAACCGTGCCGCATCTGCCTGCGCCTGCTGAAGCTGGAGCCGCGCAGACTCTACTTGCCGCAGGGCATCACTGACCTGAGCGCGCGCCTGAGCCACCTCAGATTCTAACGCCGCCACCTCTGCTGTTGCCTCAATCACTGCCGTAGTCAGCACCTTATCGTCAATTTGCGCCAGCACCTGACCCTCAGTGACGGCATCACCGACATCCGCCCGTAAACTTAAAAGCTGACCTTCGACCTGCGTGCGCAGGGAAACCTGACGGTAGGGCTGAGTGGTACCCACATACTCAAGACCGCTTTGTGAAGGAGCAGCACGCGCAACCGCCACATCTACAGAAGCAGGTTGATTGTTCTGATCGCCTTGGCCTCGACGAGTTTGAGCATCCGCTTCATCTTTAGGAATAGAGCTGCATCCCATAAGGGACGCAGCAAAAATGCTCAATATAATGAATGGTTTTCCAAAGGTTGCTTTTGCTAAATCAAGCTTGTGAGTAGACCGCTGCATGAGAACAACCCTTGGTGAGCGAGGTTTTTTAGAATAAAAATACAAAAGTTTACAACGTAATGCTAAGTCATCTTCCCTCAAGTCAACTCTTTCTTTTGGTTGATTTGAACAAAATAGTGATTAATCGCGCCGCGACACAAAACCCTAAATAATGAAGTTGTTTCATGGAGTGTCGGTTTTTTGAACCTTTTTGTTTCCGAGGATGAATGCTGACATCATCTGGATTGAGCAAATCTGTGGCTGTTCTCTTGTGCTGTGCCTATATTCTAGGGCTACTTTTTACTGCACTGCCTTGGGGCACGCTGCTGCTGACTGGGTTGGGGCTGGTGGCGGCATGGCTGCGATCGCCCCAAGCCCTCCACCTCTCGCGACGGCAACGCCTGCCCATTCCGCAAGCATGGTGGCGTAGCCCAACGTCTCGCTGGTGGCTGGTTGCCACTGGCATTAGTCTTTTAGCGGCTGGCTATCTTCAGATTTCTTTGCCCTATCCAGCGCCCAATGACGTGAGCCGTTTAGTGCAGTCGAATCAAAACCGAACCATCGCAGAAGTGTCGGGCATTGTTCAAAGCCGTCCAGCCCTTACGCGACGAGGAACGATGCAGCTCTGGCTGACCGCGCAGCAGGCTGCGGTAAACGGCAGCAATTCTCAGGCTGTATCTGGCAATGTGTTTGTGACGCTGCCTCGCAAGGCTGCAAAAAACCTGCATCCCAGTCAAACAGTCACCATTACCGGATCGCTTTATAAACCACAGAAAGTCACGCGACCCCACGGGTTTGACTTTGCTACCTATTTAGCGCGAGAAGGATCCTTCTCAGGGTTAAAAGGCACAACGGTTCAAGTCGAGCGCGAGGGAAGTACTTGGGGTGGCTGGGCGATTCGCGCCCGAATTGTGCGATCGCTCCAAAACGGTACGGATGAACGAACGGGTTCGCTGCTGGGCGCACTGGTGCTGGGCAAAGACGCGGCGGATGTGCCCTACGATCTCAAGGATGCGTTTATTCAGTCGGGGTTAGCCCATGCGTTGGCGGCATCAGGGTTTCAGGTGTCGCTGATTTTGTCGGTAGTGTTGGGATTAGGGCGATCGCGGCTTTCTATCTCCGGTCAGGTTTTGCTGGGGTTTGGGGCGCTGCTGCTGTATGGATTTTTGTGCGGGGCAGAACCTTCTATTGTGCGGGCGCTTTTAATGGGGTTCGCCAGTTTGGCTGCGCTGGGGCTAGAGGGTAAGGTGCGAGCGGTTCCCGCCCTGCTGTTCATTGCTGTTTTGATGCTAATTTTTAAGCCCTTGTGGATTTGGGACTTAGGGTTTCAGCTCAGCGTTCTGGCAACCCTAGGGCTAATGGTTTCAGCTTCACCCATCGCCACCGCCTTAGACTGGCTACCGCCTACTCTCGCCTCTTTGCTTGCCGTACCCTTGGCGGCTACCCTATGGACGCTGCCGCTCCAGCTTTATATTTTTGGGGTGCTGCCGCTCTATGGCTTATTAGCAAACGTCAGCGTTGCCCTGCTGCTGTCAGGGTTAACCATTGGTGGGTTTATTAGCAGTTTAGCGGCCTTAGTTTGGCCTTTGCTGGGCAGCGGTTTCGCCTGGTTTTTGTACTGGCCCACTCAGCTTCTAATGGCAATGGTGCAGGGCATTAGCCAACTACCAGGCAATTCCTTAGCTCTGGGCAAAATCTCTTTCCTTCAGGTCTTGGTGCTGTACGGCTGCATTGTGGCGGTTTGGCTGGTGCCGCAATGCCAAAAACATTGGCGCTTTGCCGCAGCCATTGGTTTTCTGCTGGTCATCGTTCCACTTTGGCAGGTGCAGACCCAGCGATTTGCGGTCACGGTCTTTGACCAAACGCGCACCCCCATGATGGTGATTCAGCACCCTCAGGGGACCGTGGTGGTCAATAGCGGCGATCGCCTTAGTGCCACTCAGTCTTTGGTGCCGTTTTTGCAGCAGGAGGGCATTAACCGCATCGACTGGGCGGTCGATACAGGCACTACTCCACCGGCACAATCTGGCTGGATGTCACTGTTGCAGAGAATGCCCATTCAAGTGCTCACGCGCTGTATTCCCCAAGCAGTGGCGAAAGAGTCACTGTCACTTAAACCGAAGCAAGCCCTTGATGTTAACGCCCAAGAGCGTCTAGCCCTAGGTGCCATTGAGATGGTGCTTTGGCGTGCCCAACCTACAACCTTAACGCTACAGATCGGCTCCCAGAAATGGCTGCTTGTAGACGGCAGCACCGAAGCAGACTTTATGGCTTGGCTCACAACCGTTGCGCTCCCGCCGATTCAGGTACTGTGGTGGCGGGGACAGTCCTCCTTTAAAGTGGTTGAGCAGCTACACCCAGACACCCTGATTTTGTCGGCTAGACAAGGGATTGAAGGGGCGATCGCCACCCTAGAGAAAAGTATCCCCAGAGTTTTTTGGACAGAAAGAGACGGCACTGTTCAGTGGACAGCACAACAAAGTTTTAGTAGAACCATTAACCCTGGCGAAAATAATCTTTCTCCCTTGGGGTAACGGTTTAGGCTTACTTCTAATGCTGGGCGTTGTGCAAATCTAAAGAAGCTGGAATGCCAATCACAGGGCAGCACACCGAGTCTCTAAGCTGCTCAATCAGGGGATGTTCCGCAGAACAACATCCCAAAATCATCACGTCAGCTTGTTCTTGTAGGGCAACTTTGCTCAGTTCTGCGGCTGGAGTGCCAAACCGAAGATGCGTATTGAGAGAACCTCGCCACTCCGTCGCAAACGTCCGTGCATTCCAAAGCACCTGATCGGCCTCTTCAAAACACTGAAGCTGGGCGGCTCTCACATCCACACAGTTGACCGTGTGACGACGAGATTTCCGTTCTGAAATCGTTGCCGTCCCGCCTTCTGAACCGCGTCGAGCAGACGATCCCACCGTTGCAGAAAAGACCTGCTGTTGGGTTTGATAAATACCTTCAAGAACGTAAACCGTTTGCACAATTACCTGCTTGCGCGTTGCCAATCGCGTTTGATAGGCAATTAAAAGCGTAAGATCAAGCGCCACTTGGCTCTTTTGCGAGCCGCTATAGCCCACCACAATGTTAATCGTGTCAGATTCCGTCTTTTCGGATGCCTCAAAGACCTGAGACGGAGCAATGATCTGAGCGCTAGACAGCAGCAAAAGGTCGCGAGCGGCGCGACTATCCGCCATCGTATTCCCCAGCCGCGCTAGGGTTGCCTTAATATTCATAGGTCATCTCCAGTGGTTGTAAGCGGGTACCGAAATGTAGAGCAGTACGTGCTAAGAAAACCAAGGAGGCCAAAACTTAAGTTGACGCCTTAGTCTTCTCTCAATGCCGACGAGGTTAGCTGACGGGCTAGGACTGAGAGATGTCCTTCTTTGTCGCAGTAAATACGAGTAAAGATAAGCCCCAGAAATTGGTTCCCCCGTTCTTAACTGAGCTGCGCCAAAATTAAGGTCTACAGATATCTCTTCGTTAAGATTAAGCTGACTGACTCTTGTCATTCGTGCCCAATCTAACACTTCTTTGCTAGACCCGCAAATTAAGGTTTGTCAAAGGTTTCAACGGTATAAAGTTACACAATTCAGACGATTGACAAGCGTCAGATTAACCCGTTCGAGTTCGCAAGATTAAGTTGATAGGCTCACTATGGCGATCATCGCTGACTGGCTTTCGACCCTACCAGGTAATCCGCTGCCGCAGTTCCAGGCTGTAGATCGGCGCTGGTATTATTGGCGAGCGCATAAGTCTGGGCGATCGCATCCCCAACCCCCTCAAGTGGTTTTCCAAAATTCTTCGACTTTAGGGACAACGGATTGGGATATCGTCATCTGTGGCGGTACCCTCGGTATTCTGCTCGGTACAGCCTTGGCTCAAAAAGGCTGGCGCGTGGCAATTCTAGAGCGAGGTGAACTGCAAGGACGAGCGCAGGAATGGAATACCTCACGCCATGAACTTCAGGTTTTGGTAGAGCTGGAGCTATTAACGGAAGCCGAATTGGAAGGGGCGATCGCCAGTGAATTTAACCCCAACCGCATCGCCTTCCACGGTGGCTCCGAGTTTTGGGTCAAAGATGTATTAAATGTAGGGGTCGCTCCAGCCTACTTACTGGAGTGCCTAAAGCAGCGATTTTTGCAGCAGGGCGGCAAGCTGTATGAACACACAGCCTTTGAAACGGTAACGGTTCACCCTGATGGGGTTTGCATTCAGGCAGGCCAGACGTTAACCGCAAAGCTAATGGTGGATGCAATGGGTCATTTTTCGCCCATCGTGGCGCAAGCCCGCGCCGATCAGCAGCCCGATGCGGTTTGTTTGGTCGTAGGAACTTGCGCCAAAGGCATCCCCGCCGGAGCCACGGGCGATCTCATGGTGTCTTTAGCGCCCATCGAACAAGGCCATCAAAGCTTCTGGGAAGCCTTCCCTGCGCGGGACGGGCGTACCACCTACTTGTTTACCTACGCAGACTTTGCGCCAGAACAGCCCAGCCTAGAACAGCTCTTTGAAGAATATCTCGAAGCGTTGCCCAACTACCAAGGCATTGAAATTGCCGAACTGGATGCCCAAAGAGCCATGTTTGGCTTATTCCCTAGCTATCGACAAAGCCCGTTGGTATTGCCTTGGGCGCGAATGCTGGCGGTGGGCGACAGCAGTGGATGTCAGTCACCCCTAAGCTTTGGTGGGTTTGGCGCAATGCTGCGGCATTTGCGGCGCTTAAGCGAAGGGATAGAAGACGCCCTTAAAAGCGATGCGCTTTCTATTAATGATTTGGCTTTACTACAGCCCTACCAGCCCAATTTATCCGTCACTTGGCTATTCCAGCGGGCAATGAGCGTGAGAGCCAATCAAGCCCTTGCCCCCAATCAGATTAATGATTTGCTCTCGGTAGTGTTTCAGTCTATGGAAACTTTGGGGGAGCCTGTATTGCGACCTTTTTTACAGGATGTGGTGCAGTTTAGCCCCCTGTATCGCACGCTGCTACAGGTGTCGCTACAGTCGCCAGGTATGATTCCAACGATTTTGCAGCAGGTTGGCCCCAGCGCTTTGCTGGACTGGATGGGGCATTTTGCCGCTTTGGGTACCTACAGTGGGCTACATCAAATGCAGCCTCTCATTCAAGGTTGGAGTGAGAAACTGCCAGGGCGATCGCGGTTCCAGTGGCGGCAACGGCTAGACGCATGGGCTTACGGCTCTGGCGCAGACTACAAATCCAGCTAAGACAAAAGGCACAATCATGGCGCTAGTCAAGCGCCCGATTAACCCTGTTTCGCCAAATTAAAGAACTTTGTTTGCCCAGGCTGAAACAATAGCTTCACCGTTCCTACCGGTCCATTTCGATGTTTGGCTAAAATCAGCTCACACACGCCCTTCTCCGGCGTATCTGGGTTGTAATAATCATCGCGGTACAGCAGCACAATTAAGTCAGCATCCTGCTCGATCGCCCCAGATTCCCGAAGGTCTGACATCAGCGGGCGCTTATTGGTTCGCGCTTCTACGCCTCGACTGAGCTGAGACAGCGCAATAATCGGCACATGTAGCTCACGGGCTAACCCCTTCAGCGATCGCGTAATTTTTGACAGCTCCTGCACCCGACCTTCCGTCCCATCGCCACCACCCATGAGCTGAAGGTAGTCCAGCATGATCAGACCCAACCCTTCAGGGCGCTCGGCCTGAAGGCGACGGGCGCTAGAGCGAATCTCATTCACGCTAGGGTTGGGGGAGTCATCAATATAGATGGGGAGCTGAGAGAGCGTCCCAATCGCGCGGCTGAGGGGTTCCCACTGGGTTTCGTGGATGCGGCCTGCCCGTAAATAGTTGCTATCAATGCCCGACTCGCTGGCAAGCAATCGCTGTACCAACTGCTCTTTCGACATTTCTAAGCTAAACAACGCCACACCCGTCCGGTGAATCTCTGAAATTTGGCGGGCAATCTGCACCGAGAGTGCCGTTTTACCCATCGAGGGTCGCCCTGCCACAATAATTAGGTCAGAGCGCTGAAAGCCTTGGGTCATGGCATCTAGATCGTAGAATCCACAGGATAGCCCCGGCAACACTTCCCCCAGCGATCGCTGTTCTAATTCCGCAAAGGTACTGGCCAAAATTTCTTCTGTTGCCGTCAGCCCCTGTCGCACACGATCTTGCGTGACTGAGAAAATTTTCTGCTCAGCTTGGTCTAACACCACCTCTAGCTTTTTGGAGGTGTCGTAAGCGCCATGCACCACCTCATTCGCAGCCTTAATGAGCTGACGGCGCAAAAACTTGTCTTTAATGAGCGCCGCATACTGATCGACGTTTACTGCGCTGACGGTGCGGTCTACAAGTTGCGTGAGCTTGCCCTGACCGCCGACCTTCTCTAATAAGCTTTGATCTTGCAGCCATGCCGTAATGCACATCAAGTCCGTCGGGCTACCCTGGGCATGAAGCGCCAGCGCCGCCCGATAAATTTCTTGATGGGCGCTGAGGTAAAAGGCATCGGGCTTAAGCAAATCTGCAACCCGACCAATGGCTTCCGCATCCAGCAAAATACCCCCCAGAATCAGCTCTTCAGCCTCAACGTTTTGGGGGGGGAGATGCTCAACTTCGGGCTGAAAACTTAGCTCATACACCATGAACCGATAACCCTCTTATATTTTCAGCCCTATTCAAGGAAATTTAGGATGCGTTTCGCTGGCCTTCAGTTAGTCAGCCACCACTTCTACTGTCACTTCCACCGAGACTTCTGGGTGAAGCTTCAGCTCAGCTGTAAAAGTGCCCAGATGACGAATTTCGGGTGCCGTTAGGTGACGACGATCCACTTCAATTCCGCTGGCTGCCTGAAGCGCTGCTGCAATATCTGCCGCCGTAACGCTGCCAAACAGCATGTCTTCTTCACCCGCTTTTTGAGCAATGGTGAGGGTGCCCACCTTAAGCAAGGTTTCTTTTTGCGCCTCGGCTTCTTTTTTAAGCTCAGCCAGTCGCTTGATTTCTTCAGCGCGACGGCGCTCCATTTGCTTCATGACTCCTGGCGTTGCCTTAAACGCCTTACCTTGGGGTACTAAATAGTTGCGGGCATAGCCTGGAGCAACTTCTACCAAGTCCCCTAAGTGTCCCAATTTAGGAACTTCTTGATTTAATACTAGCTGAACGCGCTTTGCCATAACTTTTCTCTACGTCAATCCGTACCGCTGGAACCTCAAACACTTCATCATACCGAAAGACTGGCGGGATAGCAATGTACTGAAAGGGCGATCGCCGATCCTCTCCTCCTCAAACCTTTGTTAATACGCGCGTTTAAGCTTGGCCTTAAAGGCTCATGAATTTACCCGAAATATTTTGTCAGCAGAGTAATATCGGCCTTTGACCTAGGGCACTTTAGAGATACAGCGAAGGTTACGTTTTAGGTCATAAATCTGCCCTTAGTCATCTCTCTCAACGCAGATTTGTCTACATAGCCTTCTCATAAAAAGTTTTTCAGCATTTTAGTCTCCATTAATTCTCTCTCCATCCATTTACCACTATTTTGAACCGAGCAAAATTATGCATCGTCAACTCCATCACCATTGGTTAGGTTTTGTTGTCCCTCAAGCCATTGTTTCCCTGGGTACTATTGCCGCCCTTTTTACAGGCGCTAGCTTAATGCCTGTCTACGCCCAGTCTTTTAGCAGCAATAGCGGCGGCGTGAATGCCATTGCGGCAAATCTCTCTGCGGCGAACGCTCAGCTATTTGTTAACGCTAGCCTTGGCAAAGACGATGTAAGTGCTGGACACGATGAGTCAGCGCCTTTTAAAACCATTTCTTTTGCGCTGGGGCAAGCGCAGCCTGGCATGATTATTCAGATTGCGCCTGGGAGCTACACCCCAGAAACCGGAGAGGTTTTCCCCTTGGTGATCCCTCAAGGTGTCACCCTTCAGGGTAACGAGTTTAATCAGGGGA
Source organism: Thermosynechococcus sp. WC_1 (assembly GCA_020058975.1). Lineage (GTDB taxonomy): Bacteria > Cyanobacteriota > Cyanobacteriia > Thermosynechococcales > Thermosynechococcaceae > JAAURS01. The sequence continues at coordinate 9,628 of JAGVDA010000164.1, forward strand.
GCAGCACTATTATTATGGGGGGTGGCTTTACCTCCAGCGCTTGGTGGGGTTCTCAAAATGTAGCCGTTTTGGCAAAGGCCGAGAGTCAGATTGTGGGTGTGTCTGTCACCAACCCTAATTCGCGCGGCACAGGTATTTGGATTGAGACGGCAAATGTCGCCGTTCGGGGCTGCTCGTTCAGCAAAAGTGCGCGAGAAGGTGTTTTTGTGGCGGGTAAGGCTAGCGCCACCGTTGAAAACAGCCTATTTTTTGAAAATAGCGCCAATGGCATTGCTTTGACCGGAATGTCTACGGGCATGGTACGCAATAATACATTCCAAAAAACGGGATTTGGCATTGCGGTGAGCGAAAAAGCCTCGCCTCAACTGGTCAATAACCGCGTACTAGATAATGTAGACGGCATTGTGGTAAGCCATTCGGCAATGCCCCAACTGCGTGGCAATGTCGTAGAAGGTAATAAGCGAGATGGCTTAGTTGCTATTTCTGATGCAAAGCCAGACTTGGGAAATGCTGCCACGCCAGGTCGCAATACGTTTCGTAATAATGGTCGGTTTGCAGTTTATAACGCCACATTCAAAAATGCCCTGACCGCTGAGGGCAATGATGTGACAGGCAACATGCAGTTAGCCGCCAATGGCCCCACGGGTATAGACCAAAATACGCCGCCATCGCCAGATTTAGAGTCCTACAGCGCAAAACTGCCTGTCGTGATGCCCAATGCTGTTGCAATGCCTACACCTACGGCTCCAACAAAAACAGAGCCTGCAAGCAAGACGGTCGCTAGCGCGATTAAATCTAAGCCGGATCTGAGCAAAGCGCCAACGGTGAAATATAAGGGGAAAACCTATGTTTTGCTTGAAAGTGTCACTCGCTCAGCGAAATAAGGAGCTTCCAAAGAATAAATCGTTTCATTCCCTCTCTCCACAATCGATCCAAGGCACAACTTATACAGTAAAGTTATTGCCCTAGAGATCGCCTTCAAACTACCAACAAACAGGGCGATCGCCTCTCTCAGCCGAAACCTCGGATAGTGCGATCACTTTTTCGTATGCTAGAAGTGCGATGAAACCATTCAACCCTTGATGGATCCAATATAGAGACTAGAGGTTAAAGACTCATGCTGAAAGACACTCCCATGATTAATGTATCCCCTGAAATAATGGGTGGAACTCCAGTGTTCACTGGAACGAGAGTTCCGGTACAGACGTTGATGGACTACCTCAAGTCGGGAGAGTCGATTGATGATTTTTTAGATGGATTTCCTACGGTGACAAGAGAGCAAGTTATTGCTTTGTTGGAAGAGGCTGGAAAACAGCTTGTTGGGATGGTGGCTTGAGGTGAGGTTACTTTTGGATGAATGCATTGATCGTAGGCTTGCCAGAGAGTTGATTGGTTATGAGGTGAAAACTGTCCCGCAAATGGGATGGGCAGGCATTAAGGACGGTCAGCTTCTTGTACTTGCCGAGACGGAGTTTGATGTTTTTATTACGGTTGATCGGAATTTATCGTTTCAACAGAATTTGCCGCAGTTTGGGGTTGCGGTTGTTGTTTTGCATGCGTTCTCTAATCGTTTGGCGGATTTAAAGCCTTTGGCTCCAAAGATTCTGGAAGTTTTAGCCACTGCTACTAAAGGAACAGTGACGGTTGTTGAGTGATGCGATCGCCCCGCGCTCTTACAACACTTGCCCTAGAGATCGCCTTCAAACCCCGAATACACAGGGCGATCGCCCTACTCAAGCAAAATCTTGGGCAAGGCGATCGCACCCGAAGCACTTCACACAGGGCGATCGCCACTGACGCAGTATGATATGAGGGTGTTAACTTGATACACAAATGAATAATCTATTGTCTCGTATTACCCAGGTTCCTGGTCAGTGTGGCGGTCGTCCTTGTATTAGAGGGATGAGAATTCGGGTGAGCGATATTTTAGAGATGTTGGCGGAAAATGTTAGAGTCTCTGAGATTTTGAAGGATTTTCCCGATCTTGAGAATGAAGATATTCAGGCTTGTCTTCTGTTTGCGGCACGACGGACAGATTTTCTACGATTGACTGCATGAAGATCTGGGTCGATGCTCAATTGCCTCCAACTTTGGCAACTTGGTTGAATAGTAGGTTTGCGGTGGAAGCGCTTTCTCTTAAAGATCTTGGCCTACGAGATGCAAGGGATATTGAAATTTTTGAGGCGGCACGAGCTGCTAATGCTGCCATTATGACGAAGGACAGCGACTTCATCGATCTAGTACAGCTTGGCGTAAGTTTGTCTACTAGTTGAAACTTCAGAATTTAAATTTTATGAACACGTTCTGTATTTAATAACGGTAGATTTACTTACGCCAGCCTGTACTAGTACTCGATGGCATAAGTTAACTTACTATGGGAAGGTACAGATTTGAGGGTTTAAGCCAATGCCCCAACTCGTAGCCGTACCAATCGTGTGTGAGACTGAGAAAGCGGGTTTAGAGAAACTATTGAGGCGTTCAAGTACATCCCAGCAGATTGCGATGAGAGCCAAAATCATCCTGCGTGCGTCAGCAGGTGAAGGGCATGGCGAAATTTCACGCGCCTTGGGAATTACAAAATACACCAGTCGGCTATGGCGAAACCGATTGCTAGAACTGCGCGATGTTGAGATGTCAGTCCAGCAGAAGTTAGAGGATGAAGCCCGTTCCGGTAAGCCAGCAACCTTCACGATTGAGCAACTCACTCAACTGTACGCCCTAGCCTGCGACCCTCCAGAGAAACATGGACGCCCCATCAGTCATTGGACGCCGCGAGAACTTGCCGATGAACTGATTAAGCAAAAGATCGTCGATAGTATTAGTCCA
>JAGVDA010000032.1 GCA_020058975.1 Thermosynechococcus sp. WC_1
CGGTGAGCGCTCACCGTCGAAGCCGCAACCCACGCCAATACAGAATTTGAGAGTTAAGCGCTTTGCCCTGCTGTGTCCTAAGCTTGCGAGGGGAGCCTGCGAGGGGAGCTTATCGTTTGCGTAGCCTCATCTGTGGCGATAGGGCAGCCTAAAACAGCTTAAATTGTTCAGATTCTTCTTTTACTCTCGCTGATGGTTTTCCTTTTGGCGAGACAGGCTGATTGCTCTTGCGTAACCCCACCGCAATTTTGCTGTGCTTCTCAATTTGGCTCATCACCTGCTTGGCGCGCTGGATCACCGTGGGGGGGAGACCCGCTAATCGTCCCGCCTCAATGCCGTAGGAACGACTGGCTCCCCCAGGCTGTACCTGATGTAAAAAGATAATTTGATCGGGCATTTCTTTGACAACGACCTGGTAGTTCGCCACGTTATCAATGAGAGAAGCTAACTCATTTAGCTCGTGGTAGTGGGTTGCAAAAATGGTGCGGGCTTTGATTGCGACCGCTAGGTATTCTGCAACTGACCAGGCGATCGCCAACCCGTCAAAGGTAGCAGTCCCGCGACCAATTTCGTCAAGTAGCACCAGCGATCGCTCGGTGGCATGATTCAAAATGTTTGCCGTCTCATTCATTTCCACCATGAAGGTGGATTGTCCAGTGGCAAGATCATCTACCGCACCTACTCGGGTGAAAATGCGATCGCAGACCCCCATGCTAGCGGCATCGGCTGGCACAAAACTTCCAGTTTGCGCCAAAAGCTGAATCAGCCCAACTTGGCGCAGGTAGCAGCTTTTTCCGCTGGCATTTGGCCCCGTCAGCACCACTAAATCGGGGGCAGAATCTTCGCCCAATGTGGTGGAATTGGGCACAAAAAAACCGGCAGGTAGCGACTGCTCTACGACAGGGTGTCGCCCATTGCGGATTTCAATGCGGCGGTCTTTGGTCATGGATGGGCGGCTATAGCCTTGGTAGATGGCGACTTCGGCTAAGCCCGTCAGCACATCCACCCCTGCGACGGCGGTTGCCACGGTACGAATCAGTTCTGCGAGTGCGCCCACTTCAGCGCGGAGCTGCCCAAACAGGTCATACTCTAGGGCAAATAGATCGGTTTGCGCGGTCATAATGCGGGCTTCGCGCTCTTTGAGGTCTGGGGTGATGTAGCGTTCTTCGTTGGTGAGGGTTTGTTTACGGATGTAGTCTGGGGGGGCTTGGGTGCTTTTACCCCGTGAAATGCTGATGTAGTAACCAAAGGCTTTGTTAAAGCCCACTTTAAGGGTAGAAATTCCGGTACGGTCTTTTTCGACGCGCTCTAGATCGGTAATCCAGTGCTGGTCAGATTCAACCTGCTGTCGCAGCCGATCAATCTCGGCGTTTACCCCATGTCGAATTAGATTTCCCTCAGTCAAACTAATGGGGGGTGACTCTACGAGATGAGCGCGGAGTTTTTGGGCAAGCTGGTCAAGTTCTGTCGGGACGGTTTGTAGGGCTTTGAGATAGGGGGATTCGCCATTGCGCACAAGGTAGGCTATATCTGTCAGTCGCTCTAAAGATTCTGCTAAGGCCACTAAGTCCCGCGCGTTTGCAGTGCCCGATCCGGCACGTCCAGCGAGGCGCTCTAGATCGTAAATGTTTTGCAACTGCTGCTGAAGCTGTTGCCGAAGCTGGGTATTTTGCACCAGTTCTGCCAGGGTGTCTTGACGGGCAATAATTTGCTCAATTGCCAAAAGCGGCTGAAGCAGCCAGCGACGCAGCGCCCGACTGCCCATTGCGGTAGCGGTGCGATCAAGCGCCCACAGCAGCGATCCATGAAAGGTTCCATCTCGTGAGGTTTGGGTAATTTCGAGGTTGCGACGGGTCTGGTGGTCAAGCACCAAATATTCGCTGAGGGTATAGGTGGTGAGGGGCTGGAGCGGAATGTGGGTTTCTTTTTGGGTGTCTTCAAGGTACATCAGCAGTCCCCCTGCGGCGCGGATGGCGAGGGGCAGATGGTCACAGCCTAAGCCCTCTAAAGACCGCACCCGAAATTGCTCTAGCAAACGCTGTCGGGCATCGGTAAGGCCAAAGCTAGACTGCGATCGCAAGGTATAGCAAAACTGATCGGGCAACCCTTCGGGCAAGAGTGGCGATGCTTCACCCGGGCGCAGGAGCTGCTTTACGTCGGGGGCATCGGTAGGGAACAAAACCTCTGAGGGCTGGAGCCGCATCAGTTCTTGAATGAGCTGATCGCGATCGACGGCCTGGGTGGTCAAAAACTCGCCCGTAGAAATATCGGCGTAGGCCAATCCCCATTGATTGCCTGCTAAGACAAAGGCGGCGAGGAAGTTATTGCTGCGCGCTTTTAGCATCCCTTCATCGAGAACCGTACCAGGGGTAATCACTCGCGTCACTTCGCGTTTGACTAAGCCTTGGGCGAGAGCTGGGTCTTCGACTTGGTCACAGATGGCGATCGCAAAGCCTTTCTCGACCAAAATACGGCTATAGCGCTCTAGGGCATGGTGCGGGATACCTGCCATGGTGACGCGCCCTACGTCTTTGCCGCATTCTTTACTGGTGAGCATTAGCTCTAGTGCCTGGGCGATGGTGCAGGCATCTTCAAAGAAAGTTTCGTAAAAGTCGCCCACGCGGTACATCAAGAGTGCCTGAGGGTACTCATCTTTGGTATCCACGTAGTGCCGCATCATGGGGGTGAGCAGGGTGCGGTCTACGGTACTGCGATCGCGATGCTGTGCTGCATTTTTACCTGTGCGCTGGGTTAGCTCTGCTTCGTCGGTTTTGTAGGGCGTAGGTTCAGGGGGGAGTGAAGCAGTCATGGGGTGTTGTACAGGCCAAGGTCTTTACTGACTTTAGCTTAGTGCCCCTTGTTAGTGCCCCTTGTTTGTTGAGCTAAAGCAGCTCAGACTCAGCATCCGAGGGCATGTGTGGGTGTGTGGGTTAGTTAGCGGTAAAATTTCGGCTCTACAGGATTAGGTATGCAAATGTTCATGGCAAACATTTTGGTGCTATATGGCAGGTCTGAAAGCCTTGAAAACTCGTTAAGTCCAGCAAGCCAGCATACTCTAACTGGAAGAGCCCAAATTAGAGGAGTGGAAGCAACGTCAGATCGAGATTTTTCAGTTACCTGCCTGAAGTAGCTCTAGTATTGAGAGGTACAAGATTTAGAGGCTTTAAAGGATACCCCGACTATCAGCAGCCCCGCTTACGTTAAGTGAGAGCGAGAAATCAGGCTTAGAGCGCCTATTGCGGCATTCGAGCACACCTCAGCAAATTGCCTTACGTGCCAAAATCATTTTGCGTGCCTCAACAGGAGAAAGTCATGGCGACATTTCACGGGGTCTAGGCATTACCAAAGACACCAGTCGTTAGTGGCGAAATCGCTGGATAGAACTCAGTGGTCATGGGATGACTGTAGAAGATTCAGCCCGCTGTGGCGCACCCGCAACCTTCACCCTAGAGCAGCTTACCCAGCTATATGCCTTATCGTGTGACCCTCCAGAGAAACATGGACGCCCCATCAGTCATTGGACGCCGCGAGAACTTGCCGATGAACTGATTAAGCAAAAGATCGTCGATAGTATTAGTCCA
>JAGVDA010000287.1 GCA_020058975.1 Thermosynechococcus sp. WC_1
CCTAAGCCAGACATCAATATATTTCGTGAAGTTCAAATTAAATTCACATCCACACAACTTTTTAAGGGGGATAAAGCATTTATCGGAGGCGAGAATATATTAACACCATATAAAAAGCCTAAGAATGCGGAATTAACTCAGCAGCAGAATGACGAAAATAAAGTTTTCTCAAGTAAAAGAATCTTTGTTGAACATCTGATTCGACTTATTAAGATCTTTAGAGTTGGTGAGCAGAGATTTAGACTACGATTTAATCACTATAACCGAGTGATGAGTGTTGTATGTGGCCTTGTGAGGCTTCGAATAGGTACACTTATCTTATAAGCCTAAAAAGCTGATAAAGAACTTGGTATAATAAAGATTCATATGGTTAAATATTTCAGTCTATACTAACCAGATTTATCTGAAGTGCTGATTCTGCGTAGAGTACCTTTGGAAGTATTGATTTTGAAATGAGCTTGAAAGCATTGTTCAGAGAGTCATTCAAGTTCTTGAAGATGACTCTTAGGTATCTATTGAGTGTTTTACATAGTAAAGACTTAAGGCTCTTCCGGTTAGAGTATGCTGATTTGCTGGACTTAACGAGTTTTCAAGACTTTCAGCCCTGCTACATAGCACAAAAATGTTTGCTATGAACATTTACATACCTAATCCTGTAGAGCCAGACTTAATAAAGTTAGCTAATTACAGCAAAGTTTTCCTCAAGGTCAGTGCGATCATTCGAGATTTTGAATACCTGATCCATTTTGGTTAACTCAAAAATCATCTTCACCTGGTCATTTAACGAATACAAAAATATTTCACCACCACTAGCTCTAACCATTTTAAGTGTTGCAACTAATGCACCAATTGCAGAGCTGTTAATAAAAGAAACATCTTTAAAGTCTACTTTAATCGTGTTGATACCTTGAGCAACACTGTCTGCGACATCATGTCTTAGCTGATTGGCATTTTGACCATCTAGCAAACCGGAGGGTAGAAGAACTTTATACTTCATTTTTGAAATTCCTGAAACTCATTTTCTAGATGTGTTGATCTTCAAGCCAATGAATACATACACAATTCATTAGTGTGGCTTAACTTAAGGATTCCCATCCACTATGGCGACATGATCATCTGGAAGTCTGAACTTCTTCAGCGTTCTGATTACAAAGCATTTGTGGAGTATTCAGATCAATCTGAATCAGCGAAAAATCATCATCAAAGACGTTTGAGCCTTTGATTTGGCAAATTTGAGCAAAAATAGATTCAAGATGGTTGATCCGTTGGTGTTGATAGACTGCAATTAAATCAATAAAGGCTTCAAATTCCCAGAGCCTCCCATTAGCTTGAAAAATTTCATATACGCCGTCACTAAAGACATAGAAGCGACTGCCTGTCTCAATGTGACATGAACCCTGTTCATACATCATGTCTGGCATTAACCCAATGGCAATTCCGCCAACGTTGAGCTGTTGTACGGTGTGATCTGGCTTGAACAGTAGCGCAGGTGGATGGCCTGCGGAAGCGTAAGTCAGCGTTTGATCTACTTTGCTGTATATGCCATACCACATGGTGAAATAGTCATCTCCCCGTATTCCCATTTGAAAGATTCGGTTTAGCTCTTGCAAAACTATGGCGGGCTGGTAAAGCGCATCAAGCTGGAGCGCACGCGATCGCATGACGTTAAGAACCGAAATCGAGAGCAGGGCGGACTGAACCCCGTGTCCGGCAACATCCAGAAGATATATTACCAGGTGATCTGGGTCGAGCCAGTAGTAGTCAAATACATCCCCACCGAGATCGCTCGACGGCTTAAATAAATGACTGATCGTAACGTCACCGATTAAAGGTGGGGGCAATAGCGCACGAACATACTCAGCGGCCTGGCTGAGTTCTAGGCACATTTGCTGGTGATATCGCTGTAGCTCTTTTTCTAGCATTTCTCGGTTTTTACGTTCAGTAATATCGCTGAAAGAACCTGAAAGACCGATGATTTTACGTTTTTGAGAACGCAAAGTGCAGAAGAAAGCTTCCATCCAGCCGATGTTGCCAGATTGAGTCAGAAATCGTGATTCAATGCGGCATTCTGATAGCTCACCCAAAAAAATTTGTTGAAACTGAAGCCAAAGTTTTTCGCGATCATCAGAAGAGATGAATTCTAAAAAGGGCTTACCGATAAAATCTTCCTGGGCAAACCCAGTTACCTCAGTCCATGCGGGATTCAAAAACGATAGATTTCCTTCCAAGTCGGTTTGAAAAATAACCTCTTTAAGATTTTCAACCACAGAGCGATAGCGCCCTTCACTTTCTTTAAGCGCCATCTCAGCCTGGCTTGATTTAAGGATGTAGCGTAAACGCTGACTAAGTAACGGCGGGTGAATCGGTTTTGTAACAAAGTCGGTGACGCCAGCCTCAAACGCTTGGTCAATGTCTTGCGGCGTTTGTAGTCCAGTGATCATCATGACCGGAACGCGATCTCCCCCAGGCATTTGCTTCAGACACCGACAGCAGTCAAACCCATCCATGATGGGCATCTGAGCATCCAGTAAAACGATGTCTGGCCTTCGTTGAGCAAATGCGGTTAAACAATGCGCACCATTCTCAACTTCAACAACTTCATACCCTGCGCGCTGAAGAATCACACGCAAGAGGATTCGCGTAGAGCGATCATCATCTGCGACCAAGACCAAAGGAGTATGTTTCTTTTGAGATGTTGTCATGGTTTTCTGAGGCCAAAAATGAACATCTAAGTTCTCCTGATTGCGTTACACCATACATGCAACGTTATACACGTCTGTTGAAGAAGGTGAATGAGGCTGGATTGAATTTAGGCGTTCTACACAACGGGATAAATTTCGAATGCAAGCCTAGATTAGAGCATTCGTTTTTTTGATCGATTAGCGTTTTACTCAGTAAACCCATAATTTTCTGGAGATCTGCATCTAAAGATAGGTTTCTGTAGATGCAGAAAAACAACCCAGTTTAGAGTTTCTACAGAATTACTGTTTTCCTGTTAAACATTGCTGTCGGAATTTGACCAAACTGGGGAACTCTAAAATAGACATGGGTTTATGTTGACACAAACCTTGTGCATACATATATTCTAAGCTCGCACACGTTATGGATGCAGAGGCTTTAGCGTAGTTCCTCGCTTTGGCAAAAGCATTCAAAAAATTTCTAGATTGGCAAGAGGTTAAGGCAAAAAAATGAACACCAATTTTAAACAGCCTGCTAAGCGTTTAATGTTTTTGACTTATGGAGCGGGACTCTTAACCTCTATCCTCATTATTTCGGGCGTTGAATACCTGTCTAGCAGACTATCTCCTAACGCAACAGTGCCGACTCAGCCTTCAAGTCCCCCTACGTTAGCTACCCCTGCTCCTGCACCAATGTCTCCCGAAGCTAAATTAGCAAAAGAAGACGCTGCCTCGCTCAACTTACTAGGAGAACGCGTTAGCCCTCAACAGCTTGCAGAGCGATCGCTCTCCATCTCTCAACAGGCAAAACCCTTAACGCCAGCCGAAAAAGCGGTGGCTCAAAAAGCTTGGCAGTATTTTGAACGGAACCTTGATGCAAAAACAGGTCTAGTAAACTCAGTTGATAACTTTGCCTCAGTGACGCTGTGGGATCAGAGTGCGGCAATGGCAGGCGTCATTAGTGCAAAAGAGTTAAATCTAATTTCTGCTGCCGACTTTAAGGCCAAAATGAGCCTGATGTTGACCACGCTTACAAAACTGCCTCTTTATAAAGGTGAACTGCCCAACAAGGTTTACAACGCCAAAACCCTAATGCCCGTGGGCTACGGTCAGCTCACTAAAAAAGAAGAAATTGGCTGGTCTGCCATTGACGTGGGCAGGCTGGCGCTTTGGCTTAAAATTACCGCCGCTAAATACCCTGAATTTAAGCCTCAAACCGAAGCCGTCTGGAAATCTTGGCGAGTAGAGCGCCTGGTAAAGGGAGGGCAAATGTATGGCACCCAGGTTGTAAAGCAAAAAGAAAACTATAACCAAGAGGGTCGGCTCGGCTATGAAAGCTATGCTGCTTATGGGCTAAAACTTTGGGGGTTAGATGTCTCTAAAGCGATGGACGTTGAGAATAAATCTGCTTTTGTGAAGCTCTACGGACAAAGCATTCCCTTCGATATTCGAGATGTAGAAAACTCTAAAGCCAATAACTACGTCCTGAGCGAACCTTACTTTTTAGACGGCATTGAAACTGGATTTAAGGCTCTCCCCAAAGCTTACGCCGACCAGATATTGGCTGCTCAAGAATCCAGATATAAAGCCACTCAGCAGTTAACAGCTCTGACCGAAGATAACCTAGACCGCGCGCCCTACTTTGTTTACAACACGCTGTATGTCAACGGCAAACCCTGGTCCACTATCAGCGATAACGGCGAAGGCCATAACCGTCTACGCTTCCTCAGCAGCAAAGCGGCGATCGGCTGGCACGTTTTATACAACACGCCCTATACTCAAAAACTGTTTGATTTTGTTCAAAAAAATCTGAGCGCCAAAGACGGCTGGTACAGCGGTTTTTATGAAAGTTTAGAGGAACCAAATGCGGTTCTGACGGCTAACAATAACGGCATTATTTTAGAGTCTTTGCTCTACAAACAGGTCGGGCAGCCTTTGACCCAATGGGCAGAGGGGACAAAACCATGAGGCAGAAGTCTCAGTTAAATGTTGTCTTATCTAACAAGCAAAGTCTTTATAAACGCTGTATCAGACTTGCTGCTGTCATCACCCTTGGGGTAATGTCTCAACCGCTCTGGATATTTGGCGCAACTCCAAAAGTAGTTCAGGCACAAGGTACAAATGCGTGTGGTGTCATTACACATCCATTAACACCCGAAGAACAGCAACATGCCCGTATTGCTTGGCAATATTTTGTCAATAACTACCAAAAAGATACAGGCTTTGTAAACTCTACAGGTGGCTACCCCTCCGGCACCCTGTGGGATATGGGGAACTACCTGATGGCGCTCAATGCAGTGCGCTGGATGAATATTATTGAACAAAAAGAATTTGATAATCGACTCAATAAGTTTCTAACGTCTTTAGGCAACCTGAAGCTCGTTGAAAATAGCTTACCCAATAAGGTCTATAACGCAGCCAACGGTCAAATGACTGATTACGGCAATAAGCCTATTGATAAAGGAATTGGCTGGTCTGCCCTTGATATTGCCCGTCTTTTAGCGGCATTTCGCGGAATTCAAACCTGCAACCCACAGTACACCAACTGGATTAAATCTATTGTGGATCGCTGGGCGCTCAAACGCACCATTAAAGACGGTCAACTCTATGGAGCTGTCTATATGCCAGATGGTCGGCTGTTAGAGGTGCAAGAAGGTCGGCTGGGGTATGAAGAGTATGCCGCTCGGTGCTTTGAACTATGGGGTTTTTCTGCGCCTAAGGCACTTTCGTTTGAACCTTTTCAGATGGTCAGTATCTATGGTGTTCCTGTTCCGGCAGATACCCGAAGCTATCAAGACACGAATGCCAATAACTATGTCGTCAGCGAATCTTATCTTTTAGACGGCATTGAGTTTGGCTTTTTAGGAAGCCAGATGCAAGACTATGCCGCTCGCGTATTTGAAGTGCAAAAGCGTCGATTTGACGCAACCGGACAGCTTACGGCTGTCTCTGAAGACAATATTGATGGCCCTCCTTACTTTTTATACAACACCATATTTTCAAATGGTGAAGCATGGGCTACTATTACCGAAAAAAATGAGTTAACGCCTGCAAAGCGAACGATTAGTACCAAGGCAGCGTTTGGCTGGCGATATATTTATCCCGAAAGCGCCTATGCCAAAAAACTTTTTGAGGTTGCAAAAGGTCTGATCAATCCTGACAAGGGCGGTTTTTATGCTGGGCTTTACGAAGAAACGAAACAGCCTAACAAGTCAATGACGGGTAACACCAACGGCTTGATTATAGAAATTTTATACTATAAAGCTCGAGGCAATCGACCGTTAGTTGCGACGACCGGAATTAGCACCTCTGTCGGCAAACCTCAAAAAAATATAGTGATGAAGGGCTTTCCGGCACCCACTGGCGCTAAACCCTTTGGAGAAGATGCTGTACAGCCAGCATCTTCTCCAAAAGCAGCATCGGCACCGCCACCACCGAAGAATAAAGAATCTTCTTCTCAAAAATCAACGTCGGCATCCCCACCGTCTAACAAAAATAAAATCCCTTCTGTTAAGGCGACTGATGGGTCTAAATCGGCAGAACAAAATAGCAGCGTATCTTCAGCTAGAAACATAGAAAAACGGGCAGAGAGAGAAAGGCAGAGAGAAGAAAATAGACAAAAACGCGAGGAGAAAAGAAAAGAAAAAGAAGTCCGCAGAAAGGAAGAAGACTATAAAAAAGATGCTGAAAAAGTCAGAAAACAGGAAATACTAGCTAAAAAGCAAGAAGAAGAAATCAAAATAAAGCACGCCGAAGAAATCAAGAAAATTCAGGAAGATGGGAAAAGACGACTCTCGGCGCTATCCACCTCCCTTCCGCTGGGCAGCAGTGCTGTAGATACTGTGGGCATTAAAATTTCACCCGTGCCTTCTGTCGGTTTACTGGATAAATCATCTCAGTTTCATAATCTTAAGCGTCCCCTGAAGATGGCGGAAAAACGCTATGCCGAGGCCGCATGGCAGTACTTTAAGATGAACTGCGATCCAACCACGGGACTCGTAAGCGATCGCGGCGATATGAAAGGCACAACGCTGTGGGGCATTGGAGACTATCTCGAAGCCCTTCAGGCAGCCGAAGCATTAGATATTATTACCCTGAAAGAATTTGATGGGCGTGTGCGGCTGCTGCTCGGTGCCGTCAAAAAAATGCCGCTGTTTGCGGGAGAACTCCCCCATCGGGGCTACGATACCCGCACCCTAACCCCCGTTGATTACGGCATGAACCCTACCACTATTGGGACAGGCTGGTCTGGTTTAGACATTGGACGCGTGCTGGTTGCACTACATAACCTCAAAGGCAACCACGCTGAATACACTAGCACGGTGGATAAGATTATCTTAGATTGGTCTTTCTTGCGGGCGATTCGCGATGGTCGAGTCCACAGCGCAACCGTGGACAAAGATCAGAGCGGTCGCTTGGTCACGCGGGTTAAGCCCGACCCGCGCTTGGGCTATGAAGAGTATGCAGCTCGTGGCTATCAACTATGGGGCTTTACGGTAGATGAAGCTGCCGTGGGGGGCAAGTATACAACCCAAGAAGTTGAAGGTGTTCGGGTTCCGGTCGAGCGAGAGCGAGAGCGTAAACGACCGGATGTGCGCCAGATTACGGTCAGCAACCCCTTTATTCAGTACGGTCTGGAGTTAGGGTTTGACCCACAAATGCGATCGCTTGTTACCCCGCTGCTAGAGGCACAGGCACGTCGATACAAAAACAAAGGGATTTTAACGGCGGGTGGCACAACCTTAAGCCGTCAGGCACCCTACGTGATCAACAGCACAATTTCGACTAAAGATAAGTCTTGGGATACCCTAGCGGACGATGGCACGGACATTTCTAAAAACCGCATGATTAGTACGGCAGCGGCCTTTGCCTACTATGCGCTGTTTCCTAACGACGACTACGCCAAAGAACTTTACCAGTCCACAGTAGACCTTTATAACCCAGCGTTGGGTTTCTACGACGGTGTGAATGAGAAGACGGGGCTAACCTCTAACCTAGCCACCGCTGAAACCAATAGCCTTGTGCTTCAGTCACTTTTGTTCCAACTGCGCGGACATCAGCCCTTGCTAGCAGACGATACCTCTCGCAATTCACCTTGGTGGAAGGCGCTCGAAAAAGGTGAAATTGGAACAGGGCTACCGATTGATGCCAAGCCTCAGCTTCGGCTGGTCAAAACGGCATCGGGCACTTATTGGGATTCCGCCAAAGGCAAGTTTCAGCCTAATGATGATGACGCAAAATCAGCCCGATCTCAGTGAGGCTGTATGCTTCTGAATTTCCAAATGACGGCGGCGATCAGTCCGGTACGGTTAATCGTTTCGCGATGGACAACGCTCGTGGGGCTGCTGCTGATTAGCACAACTGTTTTACCGAGTGTGGCTATGGCTCAATTAGAGGAAGGGCGATCGCGTGTTTTCACAGAAGACACATTCACCACGTTCGATTTTTCCTTTGACCCCAAAAATAACCCTTTCAAAGCCTCAGTATTTTCAGTCGAACCCATTGATTTTTCAATTTCTGTCTCAGAATTTTCCATAAGTGCTAGCAAATTGACCTCAAAACGCTTTTGTTTTTTTCCAAGTGCCCTCGATCTTTCACCGAGTTTGCCAGAATCTGAGGCAGTCGTAGTGCAGACTCGCTCATTTGCACCGCTTTCTCCTGTCGCGTCTAAGCCTATCTTTAAGCTTCAACCTCGTCCCTCTAAACTTCCTAAACGAGAACCCGTTCCTCCTCAGCCTGAACCCGTAGCGGTCAAAATAGGTGCCGCTCCTTCTAACCCTTACGCTGTAGAGATTAAGAGCGCCTCCCAAGCATTTGCAAACAGCTTACTTCCGTCTGATACTGCGGCGGGACAGGTCGCCTGGAGGTATATCAATCGCAATTGGAATGCCTCAACGGGGCTGGTCAACGCGGTTGAAGACTATCCCTGGACAACCCTTTGGGATCAGGGCAGCGCTGTTCTGGGCATCCACGCGGCAAGACAGCTCAAGTTGATTACGCCAGCCGAGTTTAGAACTCGGATTGCGCCACTGCTACAAACCCTACAAACCTTACCACTTGCACCCACAGGGCTACCCAATAAAGCCTACAGCACCCGCACCGCAAAAATGCGAACCCTCGATAATGCCCCTGACCCACAGGGGAAGAGCGGATGGTCAGTGCTCGATACCGCACGCCTATTATTATCTTTACATGTAATCAAAACGCATTACCCAGAATACAAACCGCAAGTGAATGCCATTGTGGCGCGATGGAAACTCTCTCAACTCGTTAAGGACGGATGGCTCCAGGGTGGTGCTCCAAAAGGTCATCGCATCATTGGGGTTCAAGAGGGTCGCCTTGGTTACGAGCAGTATGCGGCAGAAAGCCTAAAGCTATGGGAGATCAAAGCATCTAAGGCGCTTACTCAGCCTCCCATTACGACTATTCAGCTAGAAGGTATACGTCTTGATATTGACCAGCGCAACCTCAAAAATTCAGGTGCTAGTAACTATCTCACTAATGATCCGTACCTATTTTGGGGCTTAGAGCTGGGTTGGACGGAAGCGGTGAAGCCACAGGTACTTAATCTTTTAGCGGTTCAGCGTCAACGCCATAAACGGACAGGCATTTTAACCGCCGTTAATGAAGATTCCCTTGATCGCCCCCCTTATTTTCTCTACGGCAGTGTGTATGCAGACGGAAAACCCTGGAATACCCAAAGCGTTCACGGAAAACCCGCAGATCATCTGAAACAGTTCAGCACTAAAGCAGCCTTTGCTTGGGAAGCATTATTCCCAAATGAACCCTATACCAAGCTTCTCCGTAATTCAGCACAGTCTTTGATGAATAAAAATCAAGGTTTTTTTACCGGACAGTTCGAAAATCAAACACCAAGTGTGAACACTGTACTTAACGTGAATACAAATGCTGCCGTACTTGAAAGCATTCTCTTTAGGACCAGAAGGAGTAAACCACTCATATCCCCCTAAAAACTGGCTTAACAGCTCAATTCTGACTCAAAAATTGTAATACATATGATCAGCCCTTTTATCTACATAAATCGAAATGAGTAATGCTATCCCTCTCATGGAGAATTCTCCTCAGTTTTTAGGAAATATCCGAGTTCGCCTTAAAGGCCGTATTCTTCTGTTTCGTTACTTAGTCATCATCAATCTCATGCTTGGTGCATGGTATTTGAACTGGCGAGTCACAAATTCTATTAACTTCAATGCCTTGTGGCTGTCTATTCCACTGCTCGTGGCAGAAATTTATAGCTATGTGGGCGGTGTCATGTTTTTGACGGGGCTGTGGCAGCCTGTGATTCGAGATGTTGTGTCTTTTCATCAAATGCTGCCACCCTTGGCTCGCAAGGAATGGCCCTTCATCGACGTTTTTATTACCTGCTATAACGAGCCAGCTGAAATGGTAGAAACTACAACTAGAGCTGCACTAGCCATGGACTATCCAGCGTCTAAACTTCGGGTGTACGTCTTAGATGACGGCGGCTCACCGGAGATGCAGGCAATGACGGAACGACTTTGCATTGAAGATTTAAAATCCATTAGTCTTCAGCAAGAAGCAGAGCAAATTAATCAGGAGCGTCAGCAAATGGTCGCTCGACTAGAGCATCTGAAGCTGCTGTCGGCAGAGACACCTAACGCGGAGCGTGCCCTTCAGCACTTTCACCTAAAAGTTTCGTCACGACCGGAAGCGTTGGTAGAGGTGATGGACTGGTTTGAGGCACTCCAGCGTCCAGAAATTCCGCTAAAAACCTGGATTGAATTTCAAACTATTTTGGGTGAAGCTTTTGATAATGCGATGGCTCATGCCCATGAAGGGTTGCCTCCAGAAACGCCGATTGATCTAGAAATTACGATTCTCAGCCATGCCCTGATTCTACAAATTTGGGATTCTGGATCTGGCTTTGACTACGACACCCATATTAGCCAGCTTAGCGATCAAAAGTCCCTGACCGCAGAGTCTGGGCGCGGCACCCGTATTATGCTCGACCTGGGTGATTTTTTCACCTACACCAGAACGACCGATCATCGCAACAGTTTCTTGGCCATTAAATTTTACCTTGCGGAGTCAGGTGTATCGGGGGTTTCAAAGCATACCCTTACGGGCTATCTCCAAAGCCTATTGCAGTCTACGCTGCTGCTCAACAGTAAATTTTCTAGCGTTAGCCAATACCTAGATGCCGAAATTCAGACCCTTGAAAAAACGATTTATCGCAAGCAGCTAGAACTCAGCGATCTGGCAAGGTGCCGCTATATCGCGCGCCCCAAACCGAAAGATCGTCCCCATCATGCTAAAGCGGGCAACATCAACTACGCTATTTTTTCTGGCGAAACCTTTGGGGATTTTATTCTGACTCTGGATGCGGATCACATTCCTAAGCCTCAATTTTTGCAGCGCGTTCTGCCCCACTTTTATCACTACAACGTTTACGCAGGGCGCTACGAAAATAATCAAATTGCCTTTGTCCAAACGCCTCAGTCGTTCTCAAATCTACCGCCAGGTGATCCGTTTGGGCATGGAGCGCAGCTATTTTATGGGCCGATTCAGCAGGGTAAAGACGGAATGAATTCTGCATTCTATACCGGCACGAACGCCGTACTTCGACGCGAAGCGTTGGTGAGTGTAGGGCTGCAAAATTTTGCTGATGAATTTGCCGATAATCTTGACCTCCTGCAAGAATTTGAGCTGGTGGGGGGCGTCTCTACAGCTAGCATTACGGAGGACATGAATACTGCGATGCGGCTCCATGCGGCGGGCTGGAAGTCTGCTTACCACCATGAAATTTTAGCGGTGGGCTTGGCTCCAGATGACCTGAGTTCAACGCTTCAGCAGCGGCTGCGATGGGCGCAAGGGACGATTCAAGTGTTGATTAAAGAACTGCCCTTTATGAAGGAAGGACTCACCTTTGGGCAGCAAATTCAGTATTTTCAGACGATGTACAGCTATTTTGCTGGTTTCTTTACGCTGATCTTTTTGGTATGTCCTATCATCTTCTTTTTTACAGACATTGCCCCCGTTAGCTCCTATGGCGTAGGGTTTGCATCTCACTTTTTGCCGATGTTTGTAGCCAATCGTCTTACGTTTGTTGCTGCGTCGTGGGGCATCCCTGCCGGTGAGCTATGGCGCTCTGAACAGTTTGCGATCGCCCTGTTCCCGCTCTTTATCCAGGCTGTCGTGAGCGTGTTTACGGGTAAACCACTTAAGTTTAAAGTCACACCGAAACAGCGGCAGTCTGGCATTTATCTCAAACTGGTTTGGCCTCAAATCGCTATTGTTGTGCTGAACGTAATGGGAATGCTCTGGTGTCTTTATAGAGTAGCAACCGGACAGCTCGATAACTACGCGGTTTACCTCATCAATGCAGCATGGTCTGTTTACAACATTGCGCTGCTGTGGTCGATCATTCACGCTGCGATCTGGCGTCCAAAAACGCAGGCTTAATTACGTTGTGTGGGTATGCGGTCTATTTGAGATTAACAAAATGCAGATCAACACACTCAAGTTTGGGTTGAGTTTATTTTTGGCAGCCGTTCTATTAACCGTTACGCCAAGCTTTTGGCACAATAGCTCCTCTCGCGTCATGGCGGCACTCCCACCTAAAATTTTGCTCAACCAAGTGGGTTATGGCCCAACCTGGCAAAAGCAGGCTTTTTTGCTCAATGTAGATGCGTTAGATAATTCTGAGGTCGCAGTCATTGACCGCGCGACGGGGGAATCTGTGCTGAAACTTCAGCCTCAAGGGAGCGTCTCTGCTGGGTCGGTGGGCGATCGCCTCCAAATCATTGACTTCAGCTCCATCGCTCAGCCTGGGGAATACGTTCTCAAAACAAAAACACTGCAATCTGCACCCTTTACAATTAGCCCAAACCCTTATCAAGATACGCTAACTCAGCTTCTGCGCTCTTACTATCTTCAGCGGTGCGGTGTTGAAATTAACGATCCGGTGACGGGCATTCACCATGCACCCTGTCATTTGAAAGATGGGGCGATCGCCCATGCAGACAATGCCCACGCAATAGGCCAAACCATTGCGGCAGCGGGGGGCTGGCACGATGCCGGAGACTATGGCAAATATACGTCTACCGCAGCGATTACTATTGGTCGGCTACTCAGTCTTTATGAACAGTTCCCCCATACATTCAAAGACGCACAGCTCGTCATTCCCGAAAGCGGCAACGGCATCCCCGACTTATTGGATGAAATGCAGGTGGGCTTAGATTGGATGCTCACGCAGCAGCGCCCTGATGGAGCAGTGTATCGCAAACTGTCAGGTCGGCAGTGGCCTAATGAAAAAGCACCAGAGGAAGATCTTCAACCTCGCTACGTCTATGGCATCACCACGCCAGAAACCGCAAAGTTTGCAGCAGTAATGGCAATGGCAGGTCGGGTCTACCAGCCCCTTTTGCCAGACCGTGCCGAACGCTATCTCAATGCTGCAACTCAAGCATGGCAGTTTCTGCAAAGCCAACCCGCCATGCAGATAGATTGGGTAGATGGAGACGACAGCGGCTCTGGGAAGTACCTATTCTCTGACATTGACAACGAAGAGAGCCTTAAAACCGACGAAGACGATCGTCTATGGGCAGCAGCAGAACTCTCCATTACGCTGCATCAGTCGCAGTTTGAGCAGTATTTTGCCGCGCACCTAAAAAAAATGGGCTACACCCTCTTTGAGTGGAAAGATCCTTCCTCGCTGGGCATGGTGGATTATCTGCTGCAAAAAGAGGGTAATCTCGCAAAGCCTGCTCTCAAACGTCTGATCCGTACCAAACTACTGGCACACGCCGACAAGCTTTTACAAAAAATAGACCAGAATCCCTATCGGTTAGCAAACGATCGCTTTATCTGGGGTTCTAACAAAATGTCTGCCGAAGAAGGCATAACTCTCGTCTACGCCTATCAGATCACTCAAGACCCGCGTTATTTAAGTGCTGCTAGAGATCAAATCCACTTTATTTTGGGGCGAAATCCGTTCAATCAGACCTTTGTGAGCGGTGTTGGCGCAAATCCCGTCAAAAACGTAAATCATTTATTTGCACGGGTTAAAAACATTTATATTCCTGGCCTTATGGTCGGGGGACCCAACAGCGGTGCACAGGATGGTATTGCTCCCAAAAATCTGGGGGTGTTGAGCTACGTCGATAACGCTAAATCTTACGCCACAAATGAATTTGCGATCGATTACAACGCGTCTCTTATCACGCTCATTGTGGCACTAATCCGTTAAAGTGCGATAGATTAAAACCCTCTAAAGAATAGAAGATCAAGCCTCGCTGGAAATTTCTAATCGACACATCGTTATTGCAGGCTACTTCTGTTTAGACGTAAACAAGCTCTCTATTTGCTAAAGCTACTAAGACTTCCACAAAAAAGCTATTCCCCCTACAAATGAAGACTTGTAGGGGGAATAGCTTTTTTGTATCTCAAGTAGGTCAGTCTTGTCTATCTAAGATCATCTTCAGGACTATACAAACGAAAATCCTTGGTTAAAGTTACTCACTTGCACTTGATCGAGCACGGCAACCAGTTCATTAGTTGATTGCTGATACCAAATTTGAGTAGACAATCCATCTGTGGTAGCACCAAGTATGTAGTTATTAGCAGAACCTAACAATGTGACCGTATCTTCCAAGAGATTGAAATCTTTGATTGTGGCAAGGTCGTTAAGACCAGACGTGTTTATATTCCCATCATCATAAAAGAGTCCGTTAGAATCTCCTAACACAAACTGATCTTGTCCCGCACCTCCAAAAAAGATATCTTTCCCTATGCTGCCGACCAGAATATCGTTACCTGCACCACCCTGAAGAATATTATCGCCTGTTCCCCCAGTAAGGCGATCATTACCATCTTCTCCAGAAATATTGCCTAAATTTTTCGTTAAAGTATCATTTGCAGTACCACCATATAAGGTGCCAGACTTATCCTGATAAACTCGAACATAGTCAATATCAAAGTGACTGGTCACTGGAGTAGTTACATCCGGGTTGCCGGGCATACTTCCACCAATGGCCAAATTTGCCAGTAGATACATCGGAACATCGGGAATATTCTGCTTGACCTCAAAGACTGCTTGACCATCAATAAACCAAGTTAGGCGATCACTACTCCATTGGGCGGCATAAGTATGGAACCCTTCTGAAAAATTAGTTCCATCCTCTCCAATAAACGTTTGTCCTCCAGAGTAAGTGCCTGTAGAGCCAGACGCATCTTGAAAATGACTACTTGTATAAATCGTATTCGTTTGGTTGCCCAAAAACTCCATTACATCAATTTCTGGTGGCCAACCTCCAGACGTTGGCAAAAGCCAAAATGCAGGCCAAAGTCCTTGCCCTGCTGGAACCTTTGCCCGAATTTCCATATATCCATTGGTGAAAGCATATTTGTCATGCCCTGAAAGAATACCAGAAGAATAGTCAAAGGTTTGAGTTAAAGGTAATCCTTGGACTGGATGCAGGATGTCTGCCGCAATGGGTTGGTTTAGTTTTTGGCCTACAATGCTGAGTGTATCGTTGTTAAACTCAAAGCCATCATAGTTAACGCCATTAATGATCTCATTGTCGCCAACATAATATTGTTTTTCTGCGTTCCAAATATTGGTTCTTCCGCCATAAAGATCAGATTTATAGCGAGTGTTCCACTTGCTTATATCAAGAGAAGAGCCACTAAACTCGTCACTAAAAACAAGCTCCCAGTCTGGCGAGTTTGCAGGATGCCACTGCGTCTTCACCCCATCAGAGCCTTCAAGCAAACCTTTATCGAGAACCAGTCCATTAACGCCAGCATTTTCAACGACTGCAATCAGCTCATCATTGGACGTTAGGCTTTGACTCTTATCTTTGTCTATAAAGATACCTGCTGAGTTTGCTGCATATTGACTCGCTAATGTAGTAGGGAGATTACCAACAACATAGTCAGAGACGGAACCGTAAACCTGAATCTTATCTTTTAATCGGTTCAAATCTTTAATGACAGCATAATCACTTGTGCCAGTGCTTAAGGCATTGCCATCATCGTAGTAGGCAGAAGACGCATTACCTAAAACAAACTTGTCATTTCCGATACCGCCAATGAGAATATCGATAGACTGAGACCCTACGCTGCCGCTTGCCTCCGTATCATTGCCTGCACCATCAAGAATATCGTTACCGTTCAATCCAGACAGTACATCGTTGTCTGTACCTCCATAAAGCGTATCTGAACCATCACCGCCTTGAAGCGTATCACTTCCCTGGTCGCCATTAAGAATATCGTTTCCACTAAAACCGTAGAGGATATCGTTACCATCTCCTCCTGCCAAAGAATCATTTCCAGCCCCGCCATCTAGAAAATCATTGCCCAGATTTCCTTGGAGAATATCATCATCATTTTCTCCATATAAAGTATCCTGTCCATCACCACCGCTAATAAAATCTGCACCATTAAATCCATAGATCAAATCATTCCCAGTATCTCCGTATAGCCAATCATTACCTTCCCCGCCGTAAAGCGAATCATCATCATCACCGCCGTAAAGTGTGTCATTACCAGATCCTCCATCCAAAAGATCCTTGCCTCGACCACCTATAAGAACATCATTTCCAGCCCCGCCGTAAAGCGAATCGTTTCCATCTCCAGCATCAATGGCATCATCCCCTAAATATCCGTAAAGTGTGTCGTTACCGCCATAGCCAGACACTTGATAATCTAGTAATTGCCATCCGCCCCAAACATCATTTGCTTGAGTTAATAAAATTGTCTTTTTTTTAGCCACGATTTTTACCCCCCATTTAGATCAATAAAGCATCAAAATGAGAATTGCTTTAATAATTCAAAAGAAATTAATAGTAAATTATTAGTATTTCAAGATCCATCCATTCATGTTAATTGAATAAATAGAGCCTGAAAATCTTATTTGATGCTTATGATAAGAGTATTTTTTTTGGGCCGATTTACCTTCCGTATATTTACGGAATTACTTTCAAGGCAGTCTTCCGTTCAAAGTGTCGGCACTCACCCAAAGATGCTGTTGCAATGGCTACGATAGACAATTCAATACACGCAGCAGCAATCCAAGCACAAGACTACGCCCCTCATCTGTAGAGATTTTCCGGTCAATGACAGAGCAGAAGTGAAGGATCGGTTATTAGAGTGACAGGAAGCGTCCTTGGGAAATCAGAGGGCAGCAGCATCTGCAAAAAGCGTCTTTCAGTAGAGCTTTCAAATTGGTTGGCCAGTGTGCCAAACGAGCAGGAAGTGATTGCAGCGGGTTTTGGATATCTAACGCTTAATGCATCGCTGGGTCAGAGCTTATGGGGACTGGGGAAACAGAAGACCTCTGCAATGACATGAAATTTAGAGCCAAATTAGTCACGATGATTGAAATTCTGTCCTAAAGAGAATTTCAATGCAACATTTCTTAACTGAGCTGCGCCCTATATTGCCCTAAGCCGAGTCGCGACAAATGATTGAACTGTCGATTCTTGCTATGGGTTGGGGAACCTTATCTATATAAAGATGATTTAGACAGATAGGATTTCCAGCATAAGCATCAAATATCTCAAAATCCATAATTTCATTTTTCGAATAAATAATTAACACACTCTCCCACTTTTAGGTCAGCAGCGTGGATATTCAGGAGTTTAAAACTCGATATAAAAATGGAGAAAAAGCTTTCTCAGGCGAGAACTTGGTTGGCATCCATTTCAGAGATCTTGTATTAGAACAGCTAGATTTTTCGGGGGCAAACCTTATGGGTGCGCAGTTCACGTCAGTCGTTTTTTTTCATGTAAACTTAGCAGAAAGTTCTCTCGTTGCAACTCGCGCTGTGCAGTCGAAATTTAACGGTTCTAATTTCAGCAAATCTGATTTGAGCGGCTCAGAGTTTATTAATGCAATCCTCACACATTCCAACTTAAGCGAGGCCGTGATGATAGGAATCAACCTCAGCATGGCAGATTTGACTGGAGCTAATTTAACGAAAGCCAATTTAAAAGGGTTATCACTGCTGATTGGTGCCGAATTAGCCCACGCCGACTTACGCGAAGCCAATTTGAGTGGGGCAGTGTTAAGTGGCGCAAATTTATCGGGTGCTAACTTAAGCTGCGCTAACTTAAGCTGCGCCAATTTAGATGGGGCTGATTTAAGAGATGCAAACTTAAGTGGCGCTAATCTCCGTGATGCTCGCCTCTGCGATGCCCAACTGGGTCAGGCCATTTTTGACGGCGCAGTTCTCACGGGGGTTAAGGGCTTAGCTCTAAATCTTGCCTAATTGTTTTATTCCCATTTTTCTAGACAAATTCTAAATATCTGACGGCTTATCCTGATATTTTTAAGACAATGTTAAATTTTTTCAGAAAAACTTCTTCCTTAAGTACGCTTCAATCGCCAGATGTAGGCTTTTTTCAGGCTTGGCGCTATGACCCTAATGCAGGCGAAAAACGAGATTTTCGGCTTGATTTTCTGCGAGGTATTGCCATTGTATTTATGGTAGTCAATCACTTTGAGAGTCACTCTTACTTCAATAACATCACCCAAGGGCATATCTACGCCAGCGCCGCCGAAGGGTTTGTTTTTCTGTCTGGATTTGTGCTGGGGATGGTCACGCTCAAGCGTATTGACCGTGAAGGGCTAAAGAGCGCCATGCGAAGACTGTTAGAGAGATCGCGGGTACTCTACGTCACTAGTTTTACGCTAATGGTTGTTTTCGGCTTATTAAGCACCATTGCACCAGGGCTGACTCGTCCTAGCTTTGAGGCTGCGCCAGGAAGCTGGTGGCAAATTATAGTCGCTGCTGCAACCTTCCATCTTGCACCGCCTGTGATTGATATTTTGCAGCTTTATGTTTTGCTGCTGCTCGTTTCACCTGGTATTTTTTGGCTGTTGCGGCGCGGCTTCTGGCTCCCTACATTGGCAATCTCGTGGTCGCTGTGGGGAATTCAGCAGGTACATCCGTATTCCTTTAGCATGCACCCCATTGACCGAGAGTTTCCTTATTTTACCTTTGCAACCTGGCAGTTGCTCTACGTCCACGGCTTACTCATGGGCTACTACCGCACAGAAGTCGGCAAGGTCTGGAAGCGCATCCCAAAGCTGCCGTTTCTGTTGGCAATGGGTGGGCTTGTGATTGGGTTTATTGTGGCGGCTCAGTACGATATGCAGCTAGGGCTATGGCCTGCCAATGTGATGGATCGGGCACTCTGGCTCCGGTTTACTGATCGCAGCATCAATGGCCCAGTGCGTTTGGTGAACCTTTTCGCGCTGTTCTCGCTCATGTTTGCTGCCGTTGATGCCTTTTGGCAGCCGCTTTACAAAACCTTCGGCAAGCTATTGGTGCCCCTGGGGCAAAACTCTCTTTACGTGTATATTCTGCACGCCCCCGCCACCGTCGTATGGTTCTTGATTCCTGGTCTGGTGCAGGGCAGCGCCTGGTTGACGACGGTGCTTCAGGCGGCGGCGATCGCAGGGTTCTGGTTCCTGATTAAGTACAAAGTTTTGTTCAACGTCATTCCCCGATAAAGTTTCTTGCTACCCACCTTTGGCCTATCAACATGACTAGTCTTAGCCTTCGTTCTCGCCGCCCTTGGTCAGCCATTCTTACCGTTTGTATTCTTTTGTCTGCCTTAGTCGTTCACCAACTTCTGCTGTGGCAAGAAACGAAAGTGTTGCCAACCCCCATTTCCCGCACCATTCCCTTTAGTGGCGAAGATCGTCAACTTGCGCGCAACGCATGGAAATATTTTGAAGCCAATCGGCTACCTACAGGGCTGGTGTCTTCAGGGGATAAGTTTCCGGCAACCACCATGTGGGATGTCGCCAGCCAGCTTGCAGGCATGACCGCTGCCCGCGAACTTAAGCTATTGCCGACAGATGAATTTGACCGCTGGATGAGTCAAACCCTAACCTCTCTCGCAAAACTGCCGCTATATCATAAAGAGCTGCCCAATAAAGCCTACAACGCGGCAACCCTTGTGCCCGTCAGCTATGGCAAGCTCGATCAATATCAAGAAATTGGATTTTCTGCCCTGGATTTAGGGCGATTGGCGCTCTGGCTCGATATTGTGGGTGCCCGCTACCCCCAACATGCCGCTGCGGTTAAAGCGATTACGTCTCAGTGGACATTAACGCGCCTCGCTGCAAACGGTCAACTTATGGGCACAACGGTCAAAGACAACAAAGAAACCTGGAACCAAGAAGGGCGGCTAGGCTACGAACAATACGGAGCCTACGGATTAGCAAAGCTGGGCATATCGGTAAAGGCGGCTCTGGATCCTAAAGCAGAAATGACCACTGTAAAGGTACTGGGCGTTGACGTTCCGGTTGATAAGCGCACCACTTACCATAACTACGTCACCAGTGAGCCTTACATCTTAGATGGACTCGAAAGCGGCTTTAAAGCACTACCCGTTGAGTATGCTGGGCGAGTACTTCAGGCACAACAGCAGCGCTTTTTAGATACCCATCAACTCACCACCTGGTCTGAAGACAATTTAGATAAAGCACCCTGGTTTGTCTACAACACGGTCTATGTAAATGGCGCACCTTGGAAAAGTATTGACTCCTCCGGTAAAGATGCGAGCGAATTTCGTGGCAGCAGCACTAAGGCCGCTGTGGGCTGGCACATGCTATTTCGCACCCGCTATACCGCAAAAGCCTATAAAGGTTTGCGCTGGCTGGCTGATCCGTCTAAAGGCGTGTTTGCTGGCTATTACGAAGCCACCCAGCAGCCTAATCGCGCCCTGACGCTCAATACCAACGGCATTATTTTAGAGGCGCTGCTCTACAACCAAGCGGGAAAACCTCTAGAGGTATGGGCACATGAAGCACACTAAGCTACTGGGGCAACGCCCCTTCATTGTTCTGCTCGGCGTATTGATGAGTATGAGCTGCTGGCTTTTGGGTAGCCATTGGCAGACTATGGTTCCAGCCGTGGCAATGGAAACACCACCATCTATCAAAAGCGCGTCTGCCTCATCCCCTAAAGTCGTTTTTTTTGGGTCGAGTACGACCGTGGGTGTGGGCGCAACGCGAGGCGATCACCGCTGGAGTACACTGCTGTCTCGTTATTTAGATTGGCAAGAATTCAACGAAAGTTTGTCGGGTTCTTCTCTCTCTAAAGCCCCTCGCACCGATAAATCTTGGCCGATTCCCGCTGCGGTGGAGCGCTGGAAAGATGCGGTGCTGAGAAGACATCCTGACCGAGTGGTGATGCTCTACGGTGCCAATGATGCCTTTTGGAAGCTTCCTCTGGGCGATGTCACCTCACCCGCGACCTTTCGAGGTGATTTAAAAAACCTACTGTCTGAAATGACTACTGAATTTCGTCCCGAACAGCTTGTGGTCGTTACGCCTCAGCCCAATCAGGCGACATTAGGAAGGCGATCGCCCTACGATACCGCTCTCAAAGAAGGCGCACGGCAGATTGGCGCTTACTTTATTGATGCAACTCAATCCTCCGAATTTAGGGAAGACTTAACCGCTTTTTCTGCGGATGGTCTGCATCTCAACAACTTAGGACATGCAGCGTTCGCCTCATATCTAGCCGGAACGTTTGCAGATCAAGGCATTATTCCGATGCCATCCGCTGCCCAGGGGGGATCTGCTCTCCTGACAGCCGAAAAACCTCTGGCTGGCGGTTTTTTGCGAGTGGATGGGGCGCATCCGCTCAGCTTCGGAGAAATTCGCTCCATCTCAGCCCGTTGGGTGGCATCTGGCAATGCTCGGTTGATGGTGATGCGGCCTGACGGTCGCGGCGGCTATGAAACCATTTACCGAACGCCCCTATTTTCAGTTAAACCAGGTCAGATGGAAACACCCGTTCCACGCTGGTGGGTATTAAAGGGCGATCGCCTAGCCGTGTGGACGGACACCAGTTGCCTTGGGTCTGAACCTTCTGATACGCCTCAGCATCTTTCGCTTGCACGGAATATGACAACTGCATCAACAGATGTTAAGGCTACGCAAGGTAAAGCCGAAATGGATACCCTAGCGATCTGGACCGCAATGAAAGCAGGGGTATAACCCAGTGAATTTGATTTGAACGCTCGGTGTAGGCAATAGCGTTGTTGCTTTACAAAACGAGAAAACCTTGAAAGTCTTTCAGCGATTCTCCTTAAAAAGATCTGTAACCTTTTCTAGATAAGGATTTCAGCGATTTTTGCATTTAAAAGGCAATAACTCTAATAAAAATTAGCTAACAGAAGACTATTAACATGAAACGCGATTACAAATTCTTTCTGTCTCTGGCAGGTAGTCTTGCGTTGAGTCTCAGCACCCTCTTTTTTAGCCGACCCGCAGCATCAGAAGAAGCACAGATTTTACCTCCTGCGGAAACTATCTCAAGCTGTCTAGATAGGCTACCTATTTTAGAAGCAGATGAAGCTTCTATGGGGGTAGAGGCAAACCCTCTACCCAGCGGCAATCAATCCAGTTTTAACTCAGAAGCTGTAGCAGCACAGACCGTCGCTAACACAGGCCAGATCTCTCAAGTAAGCCAGCCTGAATCTAGTAAAGGTCTTCCAACAACCGCACCATTAACAGTGCCTCAAATAGAGCCACCCCCTACGTCTCAAGCAAGCTCGTCGGTTCAACCTTTTGATAAATCGCTTTCTGTAGCACCGTCAACGCCTTCCAATAAACTAACCGTTAAACCGTTGGCTGAGTCAGTTATTCCGGCTTCACCGTCGCTTCCTCGCACAGCAGTGCCTATTTCTGCATCTACCGAAGATTTAACGCCCCATACTCGCTATTTACCAGAACCTCCAGACCCATCTTCTAGCGCTGTTACTCCGGACGTAATTGACAATAAACCAACAAGTGATTCCCCTCTGAGTAAACCATCAGATAGTAAGCCGTTAGAACTACAGACCGCGATAGGATGCGTTCCAGCAGTAGACAGTGCTCAAAATGGAGTGTTACCAGAGACTGCCGAAACCAAAAATACTGATCTATCTCATAAAAATAGCGATATTGAAAAGAGCATGAAAAATGCACAACGCTCGTTAAAGGGGTTTCGTCCCTTTTAATAGAGTTGTTGCTTTATAAAACGAGAAAACCTTGAAAGTCTTTCTGGGAAAGACTTTCAGCGATTCTTTCTAAAAAGAGCTGTAACCTTTTCTAGGTAGGGGGTTCAGCGATTTTTGCATTTAAAAGGCAACAACTCTAACGCACATAATGGTCACTTTTTTCTTGCGCTTACCCTGCGTTCTCACGAATCAGGTAGAATTGCTATATCTTTAGAATTTAACGTTTAGCCCTCCTAAAATCGTGTTGGTATTGGCTGAACCATTTCCTATATTTCCTCCCGTAAAGATATTAGAGAAAGCATAGCCAAAATCAAGACCAATATTTTTTGTGATTTGTGCGCTACAAAGTGCCTGTAGCGTATTAGCATTACTAAATTTATGATTAGCTCTCTGCTGACCAAGAGTTGCTGAAAGGCGACAGGATAAAAACTTGGTAATTTTATCTTCCCAAGCCAACTCAACGTTATAGACCAAGAAATCTGGCGGAGAGAAATAACCGCTTTGTTTTGATAGATCTTGCTTGAAGTTCCATGAAAAAAGATTTCCAGCCACAGTGAATTTGCCAATTTTTCTTTCGATCCTGTTAAAGGACTGAAATTCTAGATTTTTATCATTTAGAATGCCGACATAATTGATCGAAGCGAAAGTTGTTTTTGAGTCAATTTGCCAAAAAAAGCTACCTCTAGCCCGTAAGTATTGAATTCGATTTTGAATCGTTTCTGCATTAAATTTATAAGGGCCATAGTCTACCTCTGCTGAAACGAGTAAAGCTTTTCCTAGTTTTGAGGGAATTGTGACATCAGCTTTGGCATTGGCCTTAAAACTGTACCCAATTGGCGCACGGCTAAACCAATCAATTCCGGTTGTGACTGAAACGGTATACTTACCCATTTCTCTCTCCCAACCAATTTTTAACGGTATATTTTGAATAGGCTTTACTGTAGATTGCGAATAGGTATTAAACCCTGAACTGACGTTTAGTAAATCTTTATTAAATAGTTCAAATACGGCAGTCCCATTTGAAGCTTGACTACCTTGCCCCAAACTACTCACACTACTACTTGAATCGTTGGTAATACTTTTTAAGGTAATCAGAGGCGTCTTGCTTTTCTCTTTCTCTTTCTTTACCTTGGCTAACTTACGCTGATTCTTAGATTCTTCTTTTTCTTTTCTTCATCGAGTTTTGCTTGCCACTTTTGATCTCCTTCTAAGATCTTTAGTCGTTTTTTCTCCTGTATTTCTTCTCGTTCTTTAATTTGAAATAAAGCCTTTTTTATTTTTTGTTCTTGTTTTTGCTTAAGATTTTCCTCCTGTTCTAACATTCTTTTTTGTTCATGCTCTAATTTTCGCTTTA
>JAGVDA010000375.1 GCA_020058975.1 Thermosynechococcus sp. WC_1
ATAACTGTGGCTAACATTAAATCTGCGATCAAACGCATTCAAGTCTCGGAACGTAACCGTCTCCGCAATAAGTCCTATAAGACCGCTATCAAAACGCTAACAAAGAAGTATTTTGATGCCGTTCGTCAGTACGCTGCTGAGCCAACGCCAGAACAAATGGCTTTGGTTGAAGAGCGCATGTCCTCCGCCTACAGCAAAATTGACAAAGCCGTCAAGCGGGGCGTCATTCATACCAACAACGGCGCTCGTAAAAAAGCACGAATCTCCCGTGTTCTCAAAAACTCAACGCAAGCCGCAGCCGCTTAGTGTAATTCAGTTTGCACTTTGGGCTGATCCTAGGGTCATCAGTCAGATTTAGGCATTGACAAGTTTCTGAAACTCAAAATATCAGAATGAATCTCATTGATACCCATGTTCACCTTAACTTCGAGGCTTTCGAGCCTGATTTTGAGGCAGTTGCCCAGCGTTGGCGAGAGGCAGGCGTTGTTCGTTTAGTACATTCCTGTGTTGAGCCTAGCGAGTTTGAAAAAATTCAGGCTTTAGCACACCGCTATCCAGAGCTATTTTTTGCTGTGGGGCTGCATCCTTTAGATGTAGCTCAGTGGTCGGAATCTTTGGGGGAGCGAATTCAAGTCTTAGCCGCTTCAGACCCTAAGGTAGTCGCCATTGGGGAAACGGGATTGGACTTCTACAAGGCAGATAATGCAACGGAGCAGTTTGAAGCCTTTGAGACTCAACTCCTGATCGCCCAGCAGCTCAACCTTCCGGTCATTATTCACTGTCGTGATGCGGCACTAGCAATGGCCGAATTTTTGCGGCAATTCTGGCAACAGCATGGCTCTGTCAAAGGGGTAATGCATTGCTGGGGGGGGACACCTCAAGAAACGCAGTGGTTTCTTGACCTAGGTTTTTTTATCAGCTTTAGCGGAACGGTCACGTTCAAAAATGCGACTCAAATCCACGAATCTGCTAAGATGGTGCCTGAAAATCGACTGCTGCTCGAGACAGACTGCCCCTTTCTAGCCCCAGTTCCAAAACGAGGAGAGCGTCGAAACGAACCCGCTTATGTTTACCACGTAGCCCAGCGAATTGCCGAATTGCGGAACTCTCCACTCGGAGAGATTGCCGCCCAAACGACTCAAAATGCCTGTCAGTTGTTCAATCTACCTTGCCTGACTGAGCAGCCTGTTTTGGCACAAGTTTAGTCAGTTACGTTAGACTGAATCACCAACCCAGCAGATAACACGAAGGCTCCTTAAAAGGTCATACCCTTAAGAGCCGCGTAACCCCAGACAAATCTTCGTAGCCCAGACCCACCGATTTTAAAGACCCGCTACGGCGCAATATGTTTGAATTGACTTTTCCTTCGCGTAGGATTATGATATACAATCTATTTGCGCTGGGCGTGACCTCTAGAGGAGACGCATGACTAATCAGATCTACACCCAACCCGCTTTTGCTCTACCAGATTTGGTCGAAATTCAGCGGGCTAGCTTTCGATGGTTCCTCGAAGAAGGTCTAATTGAAGAGCTAGATAGCTTTTCGCCGATCACAGACTACACAGGCAAGATCGAGCTTCACTTCCTTGCTAAAGATTATAAGCTGAAGCGGCCTAAGTACGACGTCGATGAAGCAAAGCGACGGGATAGTACCTATGCCGTTCAAATGTATGTTCCCACCCGCCTCATCAATAAAGAGACGGGCGAAATTAAGGAGCAAGAAGTTTTTATTGGCGATCTGCCCCTCATGACCGACAGAGGGACGTTTATTATCAATGGCGCTGAGCGCGTGATTGTAAACCAAATCGTGCGGAGTCCTGGGGTTTACTATAAGTCTGAAACCGACAAGAACGGGCGGCGAACCTACAATGCCAGCCTGATTCCCAATCGCGGGGCATGGCTTAAGTTTGAAACTGACAAAAACGATCTCGTCTGGGTACGAATCGACAAAACCCGTAAGCTTTCGGCGCAGGTATTGCTGAAGGCGCTGGGCTTAACGGATGGCGAAATTTTTGATCGACTCCGCCACCCTGAGTACTACCAAAAGACGATTGAAAAAGAAGGTCAATTCGGCGAAGAAGAGGCGCTGCTAGAGCTGTACCGCAAGCTGCGACCCGGTGAGCCTCCGACGGTTTCTGGTGGTCAACAGCTTTTAGACTCTCGTTTCTTTGATCCCAAACGGTATGATTTGGGTCGGGTTGGTCGCTATAAGCTCAATAAGAAGCTGCGGCTCAGCACGGCTGAAAATACGCGGGTGCTAACACCAGACGATATTTTGGCGGCGATCGACTATCTGATTAACCTAGAGTTTGACATCGGCAATGTCGATGATATTGACCATTTAGGGAATCGTCGCGTCCGGTCAGTGGGTGAACTGCTCCAAAACCAGGTGCGCGTGGGTCTAAATCGACTAGAGCGCATTATCAAAGAGCGGATGACGGTTTCTGACGTGGAGTCTTTGACCCCAGCCTCTTTGGTTAACCCTAAGCCTTTGGTTGCGGCAATCAAAGAGTTCTTTGGATCTAGCCAACTCTCTCAGTTTATGGATCAAACCAACCCGCTGGCGGAGTTAACCCATAAGAGACGGCTGAGTGCCCTTGGGCCAGGAGGTCTAACACGAGAGCGCGCTGGGTTTGCGGTACGAGATATACACCCCAGCCACTACGGTCGCATTTGCCCCATTGAAACGCCAGAAGGTCCTAACGCGGGTCTAATTGGTTCTTTGGCAACCCATGCCCGAGTCAATTCCTACGGCTTTATTGAAACGCCGTCTTACCG
>JAGVDA010000304.1 GCA_020058975.1 Thermosynechococcus sp. WC_1
GAACAGTTTCAATTCGTTCAGCACACTGCCTTAAGGTTGGGTTGCCCAACTGCACAATATTAGCGCTTGTTTTTGCCATCGTCCCAGCAGTCTAAAACTGTTTTAAGAACCGGAGGTCGCTGGTATAGAGCCGACGGATATCGTCAATTTGGTGAAGCACCATTGCAAACCGCTCTACGCCAAAGCCAGCGGCAAACCCCGTATAAACTTCAGGATCATATCCTGCCGTTTTGAGGACGTTGGGGTCAACCATACCGCAGCCTAAAACCTCTAGCCAGCGACCATTCCACTGCACATCCACTTCAGCCGAAGGCTCGGTAAACGGGAAATAGCTAGCTCTAAAGCGAATAGGCACCGAGCCAAACATTTCTTCTAAAAAGATTTTGATGGTGCCTTTAAGATCTGTAAACGTCAATCCCTCATCGATCGCCAAAATTTCAATCTGATGAAACACTGCCGCATGGGTGGCATCTTCGGTATCGCGGCGATAGCAACGCCCAGGAGCAATGATGCGAATGGGCGGATCGTTGTCTTCCATGTAGCGAATCTGCACAGAAGAGGTGTGAGTGCGAAGCAGATTGCCGTCTGGTAAATAAAAGGTATCCTGCATATCACGAGCAGGGTGATCTGGGGGCGTATTGAGCGCTTCAAAGTTGTAGTAGTCTGTCTCTATTTCGGGGCCGTCCGCCACGGTGTAGCCTAAGCCCACAAAAATATCTAAAGCTCTGTCCATCATCGCGTTAAGCGGATGGATGCGTCCTTGGGGGATATAGGTACCGGGCATCGTTACGTCTAGGGTCTCAGATTCAAGCTGAGCCTGAATCTGAGCCGTTTGAAGTTCAGCTTTTTTTTGCTCTAGGGCAGACTGCACCAGCTCTTTGACATCATTGGCGACGGCACCAATGCGAGGGCGATCGCCAGCATCCAGTTTCCCCATCCCCTTCAAGATTTGGGAGAGTTCACCTTTTTTGCCTAAATAGCTCACCCGTAGCTGATCTACCGCATCAAGGGTTGCGGCAGCGGCGATCGCCTTCTGCGCCTCGGCTTGCAACGTGGTTAATTGTTGTTCTAAATCACTAAGCAGCGTTGACATAGGAGATGGGCTAAGTAGATTGGGGTGGCCTTGATCTTAACCCATCACGGCAAGGCTGCTGCGAAGCGCAATTGACTAAAATCTCAAGCTGCCATCGGGTCGGAGGCTGCCATTGCTTCGTCACAGTGGCAGGTATAGGGTGCATGGGCTTCATAAATTTTAGAGGCTTGAGACATGTGCATCTCAATATTTTCCATTAAAAAAAGGTGACTCGAAGAAGCATTAGGATTCATCAAGGCTGTCACCAGTGTCGTGCTTTCTTTGAGACTCACTGAACGTTGCCAATGAGATTCGAGCGCTTTTTCAGCTCTATGACGGCAATATGGTTGCATAAATTCCCCCCTAAGGTGGTGAAGGATTTGCTGAATTCAGGCATTGTTGCTTAGTCGTTAAGCCTAGTCTGTAACTTTCCTAACAAAATTGCAACAATTTTATAAAATCTATTTCTTTAGATATATAATGCGCGTTTTAAAATTCTTCCCTATTTTCTGCGCGATCAGACATTCCCTCAGAGATGCGCTGGGCATAGGGTTATGCATGGCTCACCATACCCTAAGATGGTTGAGCAGTTTTGTTTGACCTGACGAGAGGTGGCAGCGTTTATGAAAGCATTACAAGATAAGGTTGCGGTCGTAACCGGAGCCTCTCGCGGGATTGGAAAGGCGATCGCCCTCGCCTTAGCCTCTGAGGGTGCATCGGTTGCAGTTAACTATGCCAGCTCTAGCGCAGCAGCAGAGGCAGTTGTCGCAGAGATTGAGGGCATGGGAGGGCAGGCGATCGCGCTTCAGGCAGATGTCTCAAAGCCCGATCAGGTAGATGGCTTTATTGCGGCAGTGATGGAGAAGTGGGGACGGGTGGATGTGTTGGTCAACAACGCAGGCATCACCCGCGATACGCTGCTGCTGCGGATGAATTTGGAGGACTGGCAGACCGTAATTGACCTAAACCTGACGGGGGTTTTTCTGTGTACCAAGACCATCAGCAAAATTATGCTGAAGCAGAAGTCTGGACGAATTATTAACATTGCCTCTGTTGCAGGGCAGATGGGCAACCCAGGGCAGGCCAACTACAGCGCGGCAAAAGCGGGGGTGATTGGGTTTACCAAAACCGTTGCGAAGGAACTATCAACGCGCAGCATTACGGTGAATGCCGTTGCGCCTGGGTTTATTGAAACCGACATGACGGATGGGCTGCAAGCCGACGCAATTCTAAAATTTATTCCTCTGGGGCGCTATGGCAAGCCCGAAGAGATTGCGGGGATGGTAAGGTTTTTGGCTGCTGACCCTGCAGCCGCCTACATTACGGGGCAAACCTTTAATGTCGATGGCGGCATGGTGATGGCCTAAAGATTTCTTAAACGTTGAACCTTAAGCATTAAACCCCTGAGGCAAATGTAGCGTGTCAACTCAGGGGTTTTTCTTTTGCCTTCATTAGCGCAAGGGTCTAACAGTTACAGGTGCAACGCCAGAGCTAAGCAGACCAATTTGACCAGCAGCAGCTCTGCTGAGGTCAATACCGCAGTTACAGCGGTCATTAATACGGACGGTTACTGAACGACCATTATTCAAATTTGTCACTTGAACAACGGTTCCTAGTCGATAGGAAGGATGTGCGGCAGTGTAGCCATGTTCGCTGTAGGGTTCACCCGAAGCAGTGGGGGAACCAATGTAGGCACTGCTGTAGTATGTGGCGGTTTCGGCTTGAGCAGCAGCAGGTACAAAGGGTAGGTAGGCCGAGGCGGCGATCGCAAATAGTGTGAGTGATTTCTTGAGCATGGGTTCTTTGTTAAAAACGTCATTCGTTTGTCTAGCCAACCGTATCAATGCCTTAGAAAATTCGTCAAATTATATATTTTGGATCTTGTCAATCCAAGAAATATATGCTCTAAGGAGTGGTCAATCCCTCTAATGCTCTAGGGTTGACCGTTTATTTGCATTGCAAATTTACTCAAGGAAGTATAAATACTTAGTCAGGCTTCTCTGACATCTTTCTGCAAAACCCCATTGATACGTCTGAATGGATGCATTAAGAAATGTATGTCTTAAATCTATGAATGACTATAGCCGTCGGGGATCACAGGAAACATAAGCCGCTTAAAATGTCTTTCAAAGATTACATCTGCTTATGTTTAGGTAGATAAAAAATTAAAAAATGTAATTTTAGAGGTGCTTAAAACGTCTCTAGAATGGGCACTCTTCAGGCTTTAACTGCGGAAAATCGAAAAAACAAGGCTATGAAATCCTCTCCTAGAGAGAGTTTCATAAAATCTCTCTTTTAAAACGCTATGAATCTTTAACTTAATTTTTAACAGCAAAATTGAAGGGCAACATTCAAACTCCAATTTCACAAAAGTACTCATCTCCGAGTCTCATTTTCTTTTCCCCCAACATTAACGGAAGTTGGCGATGGTAAATCGGCATTTGTGTAGGGGTACGCTATGGAGTGCGGATAGTTGTGCTGTTAAGCAGCAGTGGGAGACTTATGGGCTTTTTAATTTTCTTGGTTGCAGTGATTGCCATTACGGTCGTCATTGGCATGAACCTATACAACCGTCTGGTTTCGCTGCGCAATCGCTTCAAAAATGCCTACGCTCAGATTGATGTGCAGCTTCAGCGTCGGTATGACCTCATCCCAAATTTGGTCGAAACCGCGAAGGGATATATGAAGCATGAGCGCGAAACCCTAGAGGCGGTCATTGCGGCTCGGAATGAGGCTCAAACTGCCAATAGTCGGGCGGCTCAGAATCCTGGAGATCCGCAGGCGATGCAGCAGTTGGGCGCAGCAGAGATGGGTCTAAACGGAGCGCTCAGTCGATTAATGGTGGTTTCAGAGGCGTATCCAGATCTCAAGGCGGATCAAACCATGACCGTCGTGATGGAAGAGCTATCTTCAACGGAAAATAAGGTCGCTTTTGCGCGGCAGGCATTTAACGATTCCGTCATGTTTTACAACACGGCTCGTGAGTCATTCCCTGGCAATCTTGTGGCAAAGCAGTGGGCGTTTGGTCCGGCAGAACTGTTGGCAGAGGTTGCACCTGAAGTAAAAGCAGCGCCTCGCATCTCTTTTAGCTAAACCTTAAGCCATGAATTTTTTTGAGCAGCAAGAGCAAGCCCGCAAAAGTACGCGGCTGCTTGTGGGGTTATTTGGGCTGTCCGTCGCGGCGATGACGGGCTGTATTTACTTGGCGACCATTGTGTCAATGGGGGTTTCGCCGCTCAGCGGGTCGAGCTGCAAGAAGTCGTCACTGCCAGAGCCGATCGCCCTTGTTGCTAGCAGAAGTTCATCTCGTGGATCGCTGAGTCGCGCTAGGTCTTCGCGTTCTACGTCTAGCTTTGGTTCGTCTTCGTCAGAGGGTCGCTCTAACTTCGGGTCATCTTCCTATGATTCCAATCCCTTTAGCAGCCGATACCCAAGGTCTTCGTCTTTTGAACGTCGTAATGGCAGATACTACAGTGCGTCCTGTTCACAATCAAGCATCGCAGTACGGAGCTGGTTTCATCCGCAGATTTTGTTTTGGGTGACGCTCATTACGTCTGCGGTGGTGGGCATGGCAAGTCTATATAAAGTAAACCAGCTTAAGGGCGGTGGAGCCATTATTGCCCAAGAACTCGGCGGCGAGCTACTGCTAAGCGAAACGGCCGATGAGCAAGGGCAGCAACTGCTGAATATTGTGGAAGAGATGGCGATCTCCGCTGGTATACCCGTCCCCTACGTGTATTTGCTCAACCACGAAACCGAGATCAATGCGTTTGCAGCAGGCTTTGACCCCAAAGATGCGGTAATTGGGGTAACGCGCGGTAGCCTAGAGCAGCTTACGCGCGATGAGCTACAGGGCGTGATTGGTCATGAGTTTAGCCATATCTTGAATGGAGATATGGGGCTAAATATTAAGTTAATGGGGCTGCTTCACGGCATTTTGTTTGTCTATATTGCGGGTCGTGTACTGTGCAGCGGCAGCTCTCGCAATAACCCTGCGTGGGGATTTGGGTTGGCGCTGGTGGGTATTGGGTCTATGGGGCTGCTGGGCGGTCGCTTAATTCAAAGCGCGGTATCGCGTCAACGGGAGTTTTTAGCCGATGCTTCGGCGGTGCAGTTTACTCGCAACCCCAATGGCATTGCGAGTGCCCTCGAAAAGTTGGCAGGGATTGGTTCTCGCTTAGGGTCGCCTCATGCTCAAGCTGCTAGCCATATGTTTTTTGGCAATGCAATGGGCTTTGCCTGGGCTGGCGATATGTTTGCCACCCATCCGCCATTGTTTAAACGAATTGAAAAAATTCGAGGGGTAAGAGTGAGCGGTGGTACAGCGCAATTGCAGACCAGCAGCGCCATCCGCTCCGGAATGATGGGCTTTGCTGGCGCTTCAGGCGGCAATTCTGCGCCCGAGCAAATGGTTCGGCAGGTGGGTACTGTCACGCCAGAACAATACGCTCATACCCAAGGGTTACTGGCGCAGGTGCCGGAATCTTTGCGCAGTGAAATTCGAGAACCTCAAGGGGCGATCGCCGCAATCTATGCGCTATTTCTAGAATCAGAAGACCCTGCGCTCCGCGATCGGCAAATGCAGCAGTTAAGCCAGATCGCACCAGAAGAACAGTTGGCACAAATTTTAGCGTGCGATACAGACCTTCGGTTTTTAGACCCTCGTTTGCGGCTACCCCTATTAGATTTAGCGATTCCTGCATTGCGTCAATGCCCACCAGGACAGCTTCAAAATCTTTTGAAAGGTGTAGAAGATTTGGCGATCGCCGATGGTGAATGGTCGATGAGCGAATTTGTTCTATTTCTAGTGCTTCAGCGACGGTTAGATGCGGTTTTATTCCCCCATCGTGAAACGCCTGTTCAGTACCAAACCCTATATCAGATTTTGCCAGACTGCTTCGCGGTGCTTGCGGCCTTAGCTAGTGCTGGGAGTGAGAAAGTAGAGGCGATCGCCTATGCCTTCAGATGCGGTGCATTTAAGCTGCCTGGGGCAACTACC
>JAGVDA010000359.1 GCA_020058975.1 Thermosynechococcus sp. WC_1
AGTAAAGGTCGCAGCAGTAAGCGTAAGCGTTGCGGGTAGGGGAAGATTGCAAAAATAAGCTTCCGTAATGCCTGCTCCGGCAGGCTGCGCTTATAGTTGCGCTCAATCTGAGGACGCATGTCTGCAATCAGCTTGTCGTACTCCACCCCAGAAGGGCAGGTGGTGACGCAGGCTAAACAGCCCAGGCAAGAGTCGAAGTGCTGCACCGTGGCCTTGGTGAGGGTGGTTTTACCTACGCTAATGTCATGCATCATGTAGATGCGGCCTCTGGGGGAATCGGTTTCTTTGCCGATGACGCGGTAGCTAGGGCAGGTTGAAAGGCAAAACCCGCAGTGAACACAGGTATCCATCAGTTTGATGTCGGGGGTGTTCTCAGCGTCGAAGGGCTGTCCTATGGTTACAGTCCCTAGGGGTGCAGTATTCAGTTCTGGTACAGCCATCAAAGTCCACCCACAAAACGACCCGAATTAAGTCCCCCTTGGGGATCAAAGCGCTCTTTTAGTTTACGCATGGCAGCTAAGGCATTGCCAGAATCACCCCAAACATCAACGGCTTTTTTGATAGCAAAAGACGCTTCTAATAAAGATAAATAGCCCTCTGACTGCGCGAGAAAAGATCTTACTTCGCCCAACAGCTTGCGACAGTCTATCTCTGTGCCCGTCAGTTGTAGTTGCCCTACGCCGCTGCCTGCATGGATCCGTGCCTGAAGCTTTACGCCAGTTTGCTCTGCTTTCTGCTGTATTTCAGCAAGGCTCACTGCCGCTAATGCTGGCATAATGCCAATCTGACACAGCACGGTGTCGGATTCGGTTGATTCACGAAGATTAGCAGCAGCGGTAGCCCACCACTGAGCATCATCACCGTCTGAAATAACCTCGGCTTTGAGCGACATCTCCTGAGCCATTTTGTAAACTTGCTCGGTTTGTGCCAAAACGCTTTCTTTCAAGCTTTGAAACCTCAGCGCTAAGGTGAGGTCTGCTGAGGCTGCGTCTAACCCCGTCCAGATATCAAAGGCAGTGGGGGTAAGGGTAGACTGCATGAGATCTTGGGGTAGGGTGGCGATCGCCTCCACCCTACCCCTCACCAACACCGTGCCAGAGCGTTCTGGCAGCGGATAAGCGCGTAAGGTCAGCTCGGTGACAATGCCCAAGGTGCCAAAGGAGCCAGCAAACAGCTTCATGAGGTCATAGCCCGCCACGTTTTTAACCACGCGCCCACCTGCTTTGGCAAGTTGACCATCGGAACGCACAAAGGTTAACCCCAAACACAAGTCCCGCCCCCCGCCGTAGCGATGCCGTAAAGACCCAGCGTCTCTGGTTGCTAAAATGCCACCCAAGGTGGCCTCAGCAGGGTAAACCGGATCGAGGGGAATCCACTGGTTGTGCTTTGCTAGTAGGGTTTGTAGGGCAGCAAAGGTCATCCCAGCCTGGGCGGTGACGGTCATATCGCCGACGGCGTGGTCTATCAGGTTATTCAGCTTATGGGTGCTGACTAGCAAATCAATCTTTTTGGCAGGGATGCCCCAGCCTAACTTTGTGCCTTGACCTGCTACCAGCGACTTCCACTGAGATTGATAGGCCAAGATCATTACAGCCGATAAATCTTTTACCGTTTCGGGTGAAACCAACAGGAGTGAAGGCGCATCCCCGATGTAGGCATGAGAGAGGGCAGTCTGCCACGCTGGAGTCCAGCTATCATAGGAAGCGATTTGGTCTGAGGGTAGGATGGCGGCTAAAGATTGGGCGATCGCTTCAGGAGACAATGGGACTTTACTCCGTATCTTTACAATGGAGTGATGGCGGTTATATCAGCGCCAGGTTCCTTTAACCCTAATATAGATTTGGACAAGGTAGCGGTGGTACAGCCATCATTTTTAGCGCGTTGGGAGACGTTATCTATGCCTCAATTTTTAATCACTTGGCTGATTACGGCAGTTTCGCTGCTGATTACGGCTCACTTTATCCCTGGGTTTGAGCTGAAAGGGGTTGAGGCGGCGGCGATCGCAGCGGTAATCGTTGGGCTAGTCAATGCGATCGTGCGACCTATTTTGTTTTGGCTCACGCTGCCGATCACCATTTTGACCCTTGGGCTATTTACCTTTGTCCTCAATGCAATCACCATCTGGATTGCCAGCGGTTTGACCCCTGGATTTAGAATTGATGGATTTATCCCTGCGTTGATTGGCTCTCTGGTGCTGTCGATTGTCTCTGGATTGCTGAATGCAATATTTGACCGCTCAGCATAAAAGCAAAATTCTTTTAACCTACGATCAAAATCTGGATGAATAATCCGCCTCCGCCCGCTTCTCCAAACTCAGATGATGCACTTAACTCAGATATTAAGGAAGATGCTTCTTTAGCCCTAGCGCCGCTCTATCGCTCTAAAACCTTGACGTCCCTCAATGGTCTAGGGTCTGGGGCATGGTCACTGTTAACGAGCGCAGCCGCAGCAGCCGTCGTACTGGGCGTTGCGCTATTTCTCCATCTACCTTGGCTCGGCATTCCGGCTGCGCTGGTGGCGATCGCCCTGGCAATTCGAGTACTCTGGCCTGTCCTAGTCGCCGCCGTTAATGAATGGATTCCCCGTCCCCTTCAAATGATTATTGCGGCGGGGGCAATCACGCTATTTAGCATCATTGGGCTGCTTCGGTTTAGTGGGGCAACCGATCAGCTCGCCCCGGGCAATCGCGGCATTAACTGGGAGGCACTGAGTGCGCTTGGCGAAGTTTTTGGGGCGGTGGGCCAAATTTCGGTTGCATTTTTGGCGCTCTATGTGGCGTGGCGGCAGTACGTTATTTCTAAAGACCTGACCAGTCAACAGAACCGCATCACTCAGCAGCAGACTATCGACGCTTATTTTCAGGGTATTTCTGACCTGATACTCAATGATGAAGGATTGCTCGAAGACTGGCCTCCCGAACGGGCGATCGCCGAAGGTCGCACTGCCTCAATTTTGACGGGTTTAGATGGTGAGGGCAAAGCCAAGATCATCCGGTTTTTGTCGAGTGCAAAGTTGCTGACGCCATTAAAGCGCGATCGCCGTTTGGGTCGCCCTATCTTTGACGGGCTGGGTGGCTACGAAGAAGATGTTGAATATGGAGTGCGGGTAATTGACCTCACCAATATGTTGGCAGGAGTAGATCTTTCTAACAGCGATCTACGCTCTACCGAACTCAGTGAAGCAAACCTGACCAATATTAGCCTCGCGGCCTGTGACCTCACCCGTGCAAACCTTTCGCGCGCGCTGCTATTGGGCGCTAACCTCAAACAGGCCGATCTCTCCCGCGTCTGTCTGTTTCATGGGGATGCGGAGAATGCCAGCCCCCGCGATCGCATTAATGCCCCTAACTACAGCACCGGAGCCTATACGGGAGCCGTCATTGAAGGGGCAGACTTTAGCCAGGTCAAAAACCTCTCCGAAGAACAGCGCTATTACTGCTGTTCTTGGGGTGGCTCTAAAACGCGAGGCACCGTCCCAGGCGGCTGTGGCGATATCCCCAATAAGCTGGGTCGCTAATGTTTAGCCAGTCCAGCCCAATTAGACCCCGTAACGTCTCCACGCTTAAGCAAAGGTCTCTAGAAAATCGCGGACACGACTTCTGCGCTTAGGCTGACGCAGCTTTTGTAGTGCCTTAGACTCAATCTGGCGAACCCGCTCACGGGATAACTCCAAAACCTTTCCAATTTCGGCAAGGGAATGAGATTGTCCGTCCTCTAGACCAAACCGCATCTGAATCACGTCTCGCTCGCGGGTGGTGAGTTCTGCGAGCAAGTCTTGAAGCTCTTGCTGAAGCGACTCTCGCATCATGCTTTCTTCAGGGGAAATATTGTCCGTTTCGAGTAAATCGCCCAGTTCGGTGTCTTTGTCTTTACCGACTTTTGTTTCTAGCGAAATGGATCGGGGCACTCGTGTTAACAACTCCCGAATCTGGTCAGGGGTTGTTTCTAACTCAATGGCAAGATCCTCAACGGTGGGGGTGCGGCCTTTGGCCTGCGCTATTTTACGCTGGGCTTTTTTGAGCTTGTTGAGCTTTTCGGTAATGTGGACGGGTAGGCGAATTGTGCGGCTTTGAGTGGCGATCGCCCGCGTAATGCC
This sequence comes from Thermosynechococcus sp. WC_1, assembly GCA_020058975.1. Classification (GTDB taxonomy): domain Bacteria; phylum Cyanobacteriota; class Cyanobacteriia; order Thermosynechococcales; family Thermosynechococcaceae; genus JAAURS01. The sequence goes on from JAGVDA010000359.1 coordinate 4,096, forward strand.
CTGACGAATCCACCAATACGCATAGGTACTAAACCGATACCCCTTTGTCGGGTCAAACTTTTCAACCGCACGTTCTAGACCTAGCGTCCCTTCCTGAATCAGATCGAGTAGCTCTAGCCCTCGGTTTTGATACTTTTTAGCGACCGATACGACTAAACGAAGGTTGGCCTGAATCATTAGCTCCTTCGCACGAATGCCCTCCTTCATGACCCGATCTAGGTCACTCACCAGCCAGCCTATAGATTCAGCATAGGCCGCTTTCCCTTCTGAGATAGAGGGTTTGAGGTTCACAAACTCAATCTCGGCTTCTCTCGCCCAGCGCTCTAGAGACGGACGGTGGCCTAGATTACAGGTAAGGCGATCGCGCACTTCCATGAGCCGTGCATACTCTGAAATGGCAGGATGATCGCCCGTCAGCGCTTTATTGCGTAGCACCAGCAGATGCATGTAGCGCTGCACCTTTTGGGCTTCCGTCACTTCTTCGTCTCGACCCAACAGACGAACCCGCCCAATTTCTTGGAGGTAGATTCGCACAAGGTCTGTGGTGCGTCGCTGCTGCCGATTGTCAGAAAACTCAAGATGGGCTTCATCTGAAAGTTCAGGCCCATCGTCCTCTAAATTCAGCTTGAGCGCACTTGGATCAAAGTCTTCGCCAGGCTCGTTAAACGGTTTTTTTAGAGGTGTGTTGTCATTGGACATAGCCAGTACCGATTGCATCGTTGAGTGCGGGGATAAGGGAATAACGTTATGTGTATCTCTATGTTTCCCAAAACTCACGACTAGCGTGCTATTGGCGAGGTTCCTTTCTAATCTCTTGCTAAGCTGGGGTGAGGTTCGCACTTTTTCTTCTCTCTGCACCCCTGCATAGCCAATGATGAATACCCTTGTTTTACCCTCAGCCTTCTTTTTGACCGTACTCATCACCATTGGTCTGGGTTTCTTTATTAAAGCTTCGGTCAAACCACGGCTTGAGACAGCCACCTGGTCTGTCCCTCAGCCCGACCAGCAGGTCGTGCAGTCCGTGACAGAATATTTAGAAGGACGTGCCTATCGACTGCAATCGGTAGACCGAGATCAAAATCGGGTGGTGTTTACAGGTCTGGTACGCGCCAGTACGGGGCTAGCGCTGTTTCTTTCGGCACTGGCTGCTGTGGGCGCAATTTGCTTCGGGCTAACGCTTTTGGTGCAGTTTCCGGCTGTGGGCTATTGGGGGTTCGTCAGCGTATTGGTTGCGCCTTTAGCAGGTTGGTTTTATCAAACCAAATCGACTCGACCAGAGCAGGTCGTTTTATCGGTGAAAGGATTGGATGACATTCATCAAACTCGGCTTCGTATTACCGCCCACCGAGACGAAATTGCTCTATTAGAGACCACCCTAGGGTTTCCACCTCAGGACGAATAGAGCCGCTGAAAAACGAAGTCGGTGGACACAGGCAAAGTTACAAGCTGGGATTGAGTTTCGACTTCGCTCAACCCACACCAATACGGAGGTTGAGCGAAGTCGAAACCCAGTTTTATCGCTGGGCACTATTCGTGTGATCAAAATCACAGGCAGGCGATCGCAACATCACCACTCACTTTGATCCGTATCACTGACTCGAGCTTGTGCTGACAATAAGATGTGTTTAATTCTTCTAAAAGACTTGAAACGAAGACTGATGATCGGTTCAGTTCCAATTCTCATTAGAGTTCCCTAATCGCAGACCAGACAAGGAGCAACGACAATGAATAACGGTTCACTCCTCAGCTATCGCTACAGGCTTTTGAACATGCTCAGCTCCGGCGGTATGTCCCAAGCCTACCTCGCTGAAGATACGCAGCGCCCCAGCAATCCGCAGTGTGTCGTTAAAAAACTCCAGCCCTTGTCTCAAGATCCTAAGCTTTTAGCCATTGCCAGAACCCTGTTTCAACGTGAAGCCGAAGTGCTAGAGCATCTCGGAGAACATGACCGAATTCCACGCTTACTGGCGCACTTTGAAGAAAATCACGAGTTTTATCTAGTCGAAGAGTTTATTGAAGGGCACACCCTTGCCACTGAACTAGTACCTGGAGAGCCATGGTCTGAAGTTCAGGTGATTCGCTTTTTGCTGGAAATTTTGCCCATCCTTGAGTTTATTCATGGTCAAAATGTAATTCATCGCGATATCAAGCCTGACAACATTATTCGCCGCGCTCGAGATGGTCGCCTTGTGCTGATTGATTTTGGAGCCGTGCGTCAGGTGCAAGCCGACCTCACCGCATCTAACCCAGCCTTAGCCGGAACTATTGTGGGCACCTACGGCTATATGCCCACAGAGCAGGCATACGGACATCCCAAACTCAATAGCGATCTCTATGCCCTTGGCATGATTTGCATCCAGGCCATTACAGGCTTAATGCTGACGGAACTACAGGTTGATAACGAGACAGGTGAATTGCAGTGGACTGAGGCGGCTTTGGTGAGCGATGGACTTGCCGCCGTTCTCTCCAAAATGGTGCGCAATCAAAGTAAAGACCGCTATAACAATGCCACAGATGCATTAAATGCCTTAAAAGACTCACACACCCAACTTAGACCCCCCACTGCACCGATTCATCCGCCCACTCAAATTCCCGTTCAAACGTCTACTCCTGTTCCTGCCCAAGTAGCAAAAAAGAATGAGCCACCACGAAAATTTCTCCTTCCGTTGGGCATCGGGTTGGCGGCTGCCGCTGGTGTTGTGTTTGTCGGGAGCCAAATCTTTGGGGCGGTGTCTGACAAGCCGCAGGGTGCCTTTGGGGGCGATCGCATCTTAGATATCGGCGTAATTCGGTACTCCAGATCCCCTGCAACAGGAGCCGCAGCCACCCCCACCAGCGGCGAAGCGGCTCGATCCAACCCCATCGTGGGCTACAACGACCTCACCAACTATTTCAAAACGAAACTTCAAGAGCGCTTTGGCAACGATGTCTCAGTGAAGCTTCATATCGTTGATGCCTCAAGCGATCAGGCACTCGAACGCGCCAAACAAGACATTAAAGCCCAAAAGTGGGAACTCGCCTTTACTACGGCCCCAATGCTTTCTGCCACAGCCGTGGCAAATAAGTATGAGTTTGCAGCACGGATGTCCCCAGACCGCACCCAGAGTGAATCTGTACTGGTGGTTCGCAAAGATAGCCCTATTAAGTCTTTAGATGACCTCAATGCCACTAAAACCATTGCCTTAGCTGACTTTAACAGTGCCCCAGGGTTCTATATGCCTGTCTACGATTTGTACGGCAAGACCCTACGGGTGGATATGAACAATACTTCGCGTGAAAGCATTAGTAAAGTGCGTTCTGGGCAGGTTGATGTTGGAACCAGTAACTACAGCAACGCCGTCAAAAAAGCCACTGACCTGCGCGTTCTCCACGTCAGCCGAGCCATCCCCTTAGCAGGGGTTTACCTAGCCCCCACGCTGACAAAGCAAGACCAGAAGCTCGTGACAGATCTGCTTTTGTCAGCGCCCCCACTCATTCAGAAAAACGCGCGTTATGGAGCCGGAAACCCCGTAGACTACACTGAATTTTTAAAGGTTGTGAACCGTGTAGAAGAAATTACAAGTTGCTCTAATTGGCAGGTCAACCCCGTGAATTTCTACTGCGGCAATGTGAGCAGTAAGCCTGATAGTCAAAGCGCTATCCCTGAAAATAGCATTGTCGGTAAGACCAGTGGCTATCGCGCTTATAGTGACCGGATTGAATTTACGCTCCAAGGCACTGAACGTAAAACCTATCGACTAATCTTGCCCAGAACTGTGCTAGATCGCGATCCGAAGCTAGATTCACCCGCAGCCCTCAACTTTAAGAAGGTCGCTATTAAAGACGTTCAGCCTACAGAGGTGAATGGCGTATCAGAGCTACGCATTACGGCTGCGGGGCAGCTTGAAGTTCTTTGAAAAGGGTTTCCCCATTAGAACCTGAATCTGAGAAGATCAAAGGCAAATCATTTTATCTACACGTCATATCAAGACAAGGCAATCAAAATGTCAGATCCTGCAAACCCTTTAACAGAAAACCTAACCGAGAACCTCACTGAACCTGCAACATCTGAAGCGCTAACCGAAATTATTGCTGAGCTAGAGCAATATCGAGAGCGATTGGTCAATGACACCCTATCAATGGCGCAACGGGCTAAAATCATGAAATCTCAAGCCCTTGCCAGTTTAGAGCCAAGTCTTGCCCAAATTGATGCCCAAATCGAAGCGCTTCGACAACAGCAGGCAGCGCTACAGCCATAATTTGTTTAGCAGTATTGACACTCAATCACTAGGAAACGCTCGATGGGTGAC
>JAGVDA010000548.1 GCA_020058975.1 Thermosynechococcus sp. WC_1
CCCGATGCCGTTTTTAGCCAAACCTGTCGCCTTAAGCGTGGCCCAGGCACAGCCTGAATCAAATCCGGTGCGTGGTCAGCGTGCATTCCAATCAAAGACATATCCACCACATCTACAGAGATCGATTCCCCTGTTAAAAGCTGAAGGTGGCGGGTGGTAGACCCATCGCCTAACACTAAAACCTGCCAGGGTGGCGTCAGCAAATGACGAGGTACGCCATGAAGTAGCGTCTCCTGGTCGCCAAACCAGCTCATCTCTAAACGCTGCCAGTCTCGTACACAAGACAAGCTATCCTGCGGAAAATCTGCGTCTATTTTCAAGGCATTCTTATTCAAGCAACTTTACAAAACTTAGAACTCATATCTGCATCATAGTTAGGATTGCAAATCATCGCAAATCAGAACCTGCCCCAAATCAGCAAAAATTGATTTACACAGGGCGTTCTGAGCATTGAAGAGCGACTAAAAAGTCAAACATACAAATTTCTTATATTTGACTAAGTAAAACGCAAAATGTATATCCCACAAGCAGTTCAGCATTACCTCTGAGAAAAATAAATTTTTATATGAAGAAACATAAACCTCATTTCAGCCTGTGGATAACTACACGTTTTCTGTGGATAAACCTGTGGATAAACCTGTGGATAACTCGGCTTGCCTGTGGAATACTTTTTATCTTTCCACAGGCTGTGGATAACTTGCCAAAGTTATCCACAAGTTATCCACAGGGAGTAGGTGCCTTTAACGTTTGCTTAGCAAGGCTTTCAAAAAGTTATCCACAGTTTCCACAGCCCCTACTATAACTACTAGTTTTAAAGTTTAAAAAGAAATAGGAATCGTTTAGAGCAAAAGTGATTTGTAGAAAAAGCCCTTCTCGGGATTTGAAAAAAGGGTGGTAGGATGTTGGTCGCTACAAATTTGGTTCAATTGCATTCCACCTTTCTCAAGCATTCCACTTTTTTAAATAAAGACTCAAGCAGCGGCAGTATGAAGTTAGTTTGTTCCCAGAGTGACTTGAGTTCCAAACTTTCTTTAATAAGCAGAATTGTTCCGACCAACCCGACTCACCCTGTTTTGGCAAATGTGCTGCTCATTGCAGAGCCAGATCGTCTTGGACTATCGGTTTTTGATTTAAGCGTCGGAATGCAGGTGTGGATCCCTGCAACAGTTGAAGCGACCGGATCTTTGACATTGCCTGCGCGCCTATTTAGTGAAATTGTGTCTCGGCTCCCTAACCAAGAGGTTCGCCTTGAGACGGAAGACCTTGCGGTTTCGCTGTCCTGCGGTTCAGGGCGCTACCAGATGCAGGGGCTTTCTGCTGATGAGTTTCCTGAGTTGCCCACGTTGGCCGAAATTGAGCCACTGCTGCTAGATACGGCAGTCTTGACAGATGGGCTTCAGTCCACGCTGTTTGCATCCAGTACCGATGAAAGTAAGCAGGTTTTGACGGGGCTACACATTAGCTCCTCTGCTGAAGGTCTAGAAATGGCAACAACGGACGGGCATCGACTGGCGATCGCCCAGTTCCCAGACTCGAGTAATGCAGACCACATTGACGTCACCGTCCCAGCACGGGCGCTCCGAGAGCTAGAGCGGATGCTAGGGCGCACCGTCGCAATGGTAGAGGTGCGCTCTGATAAAACCCAGATTGTGTTTGAGCTGAAATCTGAGCAGGGTATTGAGCGCTTGAGCTGCCGCCTGCTAGATGGTCAATACCCCGCCTATAACCAGCTTGTACCCAGCACCTTCGAGCGGCAGATGGCGGTAGATCGGCAGGCTTTTTTAAGTGGTGTAGATCGCATTGCCGTACTGGCAGCGCGCAAAAACAACATTATTCGTCTGCGGCTTGATCAAGAGAAACAGAGTTTATTTTTGTCCGCTGAAGCGCCAGAGTTTGGCAGTGGTGAAGAATCCATTCCGGCACAGATTTCTGGAAAGTCTATTGAAATTGCCTTTAACGTCAAGTATCTCAGCGATGGACTGAAGGCCGTTCACAGCAGCGAAATTCAAATGCAGCTAAACGCCGAAACTATGCCCGCCATTTTGTCCCCAGTCTCTGGACAAAAAGTCACCTATCTCATCATGCCTATCCAGATCCGGAATTAAGGCGTGGGCGGCATTTTGAGCAAAACAAAATAAAAGCTTGCGTTTGAGACTAATAACAGCATATAGTTAAAGACTGTGTTTAATATCTAGGAACACCATGCCCAAGTTAAAAACGCGACGCTCCGCTGCAAAGCGATTCAAGCGCAGTGGTAGTGGTAAGTTTATGCGTCGCAAGGCAAATAAAAACCACATACTAGAACATAAGACAACGTCTCGCAAAACTCGGCTGTCTCACATGGCTGTAGTAGATGAGCGAGATGCTGGTAACGTCAGCCTAATGATGCCCTACGCCTAATTTTGAGCGCATTATCTTTGCGCATAGAGTAACAACACTGGAAACAAGGACGAAGACATGACACGGGTCAAACGCGGTAACGTCGCTCGCAAGCGCCGCAAAAAAATTCTTAAGTTAGCCAAAGGCTTCCGAGGGTCACACTCTCGTTTGTTCCGTACCGCTAATCAGCAGGTCATGAAGGCGCTGCGAAACGCCTATCGTGACCGTCGTAAGCGCAAGCGCGATTTCCGACGCCTGTGGATTGCTCGGATCAATGCGGCTTCTCGTCTGCACGGGATGAGCTATAGCCAGCTCATTGGTAATCTCAAAAAGGCCGATGTTTTACTCAATCGTAAAATGTTGGCTCAGCTTGCGGTTCTAGATCCAGATGGGTTTACCTCGGTGTTAGAAATTGCAGCTCAGGCAGCGAAAGCTTAGTGAATCCTTGGTTTCTGTGAGTGCTTAGTGACCTAAGTCTCAAATATTCATATTAAAGAGGTGTGTAGTGTCAATGTGCATTACGCACCTCTTTTGTATGAAAAATCCAAAATTTGTGATTAGAGACCTAAAGCCCTAAGATAAAATCTAACAATCTGTCTCTGGATAGGTTTTAATCTTGCTTATTTTTTAGCGTTTATTCTTTAGATTTCTCCGATGTCCACGAATGAACCTTCTTCAGCCCCTGCTTCTGAGCCAAAACTAGAGGCTGAGGTGGGTGCTGCACCTGAACCTAAAAAGACAATTTTTACGCCAATGCAAGAGGCTTGGGAGCGGTTCCCCTACAAACGCTCTCAGGGTCTATTTTGGCTTGTTGTGTTGGCAACCTCAACATTGACTGGGGCGATTGCCTTTCAGTGGCTGACGGGTTTACCGCCGACGCCGAGCTGTCGTAAGCTTTTCAATGCAACGCTTTCCAATTCTGGACAGCTCTACTGTGCCGATCAGGCAGCACGCAAAGGGGATGAAGCTTCTCTTGCGGCTGCGCTTCAGTTGGCGGGTTCTATCACAGAGTCAGATCCTTTATTTGAGCAATCGAGGCAGCTTTCTGATCATTGGTCTGAGTCTATTTTGGTGTTAGCTCGTAAAAAAGTAGAAACGGGAGATCTTAAAAAAGGAATTGCTTTAGCTCAAAAAGTGCCCAAAACCAGCGGAGTATATGCCGACGCTCAATCCATGATTCAAGATTGGCAGGGCAACTGGCAAAAAGGGGACGTAACCTTTAAGAAGGCAAAAGAAGCCATTCAGGATCAAAATTGGGGCTTGGCGATGGAGCAAGTCCGAGATTTGATGCAGCTTGGCAGCAGCTACTGGCAAGGGCAAGCGGACAAAATTGTCAAAGAAATGTCCGTTGAGCAAGAGGCATTCTATAAAATTGCTTCGGCTCAGGCCATTGCAGATTATGGAAGTTCTGAAGATTTTGCTTCGGCGATTCAGTCCGTTAGCAAAATTGATCCCAAACGTTTGGCGCGTAAGCGTGTGGTTGAAAAGATTGACGAGTGGAGTGAAAAACTTGTTGCCCTTGCTAAGTCTGCCCAATCCAATGGTGACTATGCACAAATGGTAAATGCAGCCCAGAAGGTGCCGCCGACTGCGAAAGTTGCCAATGTTGCCGCGTCTTATTTACAGTTAGGTCGCGCGGGGACGGCAGCGAAGGATGATACGCTGTGGTCTGCGATTCAGGCTCATGCATTTTCGACTCAAATTGATGCCAATACACCTGTCTATGACTCGAGTAAAGCGCAGCGCCAGAAATGGGAAGGGCAAATTCAGACTTGGGGTCAATTGGCAGTTGCCAAATGGTTTGCAGGTGTAGATCAGGTGTCGGGCTACAAACTGGCTGCGGAACAGGCTGCAATGGTTGCCCCCGACCAGCCCCGCCGTGTGGAAGCTCAAACTTTAATTGCCTCTTGGACAAAGCAGGTTGGTTCGTTTCAAGATCGGCAGTTTATGGCTCGCGCCCAGCAGATGGCGGTGGATAACACCATTGCTAGCCTTCAGACTGCGATGACCGAAGCAGGTAAGGTGTTGTCGGGTCAGCCGTTGCGAGATGCGGCGCAAACCTTGGTTTCTCAGTGGGGAAACGCGATTCAGCGGATTGAAGATCAGCCTATTTTAGATCAGGCGATCGCCCTTGCTAAAAAAGGCGACCTTACGGCAGCAATTCAGACGGCTGACAAAATAGGAGCGAATCGAGCGCTCTATCAAGATGCTCAAGCCCGTGTGGGTGATTGGATTGCCCAGACCCAGGCCGCAGAAGATCGCCCTATTCTTAACGAAGCCGATGCCTTGGCGAGTGAAGGAAGACTATCAGAGGCGATCGCCCGAGCCTCTGATATTGGGTCTAACCGTGCAGTGTACGGAGAAGCCCAATCTAGAATTTCGGATTGGGCTGAGCGCCGTCGTCAGATTCGTGCAGAGAGCGAGCCAGCACCACCGCCGCCTTCTGAGTCGCCTTCTCCCAGCAGCAGCGACGCGCCAGAGGACAGCGCGAGCGAGCAGCAGCAGCCAAGGTCTGAGCC
>JAGVDA010000358.1 GCA_020058975.1 Thermosynechococcus sp. WC_1
AAACTCTTGTTGAGCGGCTTCATAGCTGGGCTTACGGAGATCTTCTAAGAGCGCCTCAACGGCTGCAACGTTGGGCGCCATTTTGCTGGCAAGACTCACTTCGGCAAAGCTTTGGTAGCCCAAAAGCTGTGATTCTTCTTGGCGGAGGGTCAAAATGCGCTCAATAATAGGAGCGTTGTCATACTCCCCAGAGGCGGCGCGGCTAATAAAGGCGCGGTAGAGTTTTTCTCGCAGATCGCGGCGTTGGCTGTGCTGCATGAAGGGACCAAAGCTAGGGAAGTCTAGGGTGATGCGCCAAGGGCCTGCTTCTGGGGTGGCGTCGGGTTCGCTGCCTTCACGGGCGCATTGAGCAGCAAAGCCGAGCAAACTGGCGGGGAGTCCGGTAATTTCGTCTTGATCTTTGAGGGTGAGGCTAAAGGCTTTGGTAGCGTCTAAAACGTGGTTAGAAAACTGCGTGGTCAGGGTGGCTAGCTCAAGCTGGATGGCGTTAAACCGCTCTTTTTGTTCCCCCACTAAGCCGACGCCAGAGAGTTCAGCACTGCGGATGGCGCTGTTGACAATCCGCTGTTGGGCGGGTGCAAGGCTTGCCCAGCCTGTGCCGTTGCGGATAGTGACAAAGGCTTCATAGATGGGGCGACTTTGGCTAAAACGATTGTAAAATTCCACCACAGTGGGCTGGATGCTTTCGTAGGCTTCCCGTAGTTCTGGGCTATTTTGCACCCCCATCAGGTGCCCGACAATGCCCCAACTCCAACGCAGCCGTTCTTCGATGCCCTGGAGCGGTTCGACTAAGCCTTCCCAGGTGGGCTGAACGGTTTGCTCTAGCTGGGTGAGGGATGTCTCTAGCTCCTGCAAGAGCTGGGTCAATGCCGGCACAACGTGCGCTGGCTGGATTTGGTCGAAGGGAGGTAAGCCTTGGCCTATGAGGAGCGGATTTGGGGCGATCGCAGTCGATGAGGTTGAGGTCATAGGAGTTGAATGGATGAAGAATGACGGCGGACTGTTCTTTTAATGTAGAGGTAAAGCGAAAGAATTATCCAGCCTGAAGGCTTCGGTTATCCACCTCTTTGCTAGCAAGATTTAGCCTTTCTAAAGAAGTGTGAGAAAGTTTAGGACAAAACTGATGAGATAAATCTATTATTCATAAGGTCGGTGGGTTAAAACAGAGGATGCTGCGCATGGAAAATCTCAACCCTGTCGCCCGAAAACCGATTGCGGTGGTATTGAAATGGATAGTGATTGCTCTCTTGGGCATTGGCATTCTGTTTCGATTCAGCAATTTAGGTCAAAAAGTTTATTGGCACGATGAAGTTTTTACCTCAATGGAGGCGACAGCCCATACAGGTTCAGAACTTACTTCAAAAATGTTTAATGGGCAGCAAAGAGCGCCTTCAGAATTATTAAGCTATCAGCGTATCGATCCAACCCGAACTATCCCCCAACTCATTTTTGGAATCGGTAGCGAAGATCCTCAACATCCCCCCTTGTTTTACGTGTTGATGCATTTTTGGATGCGCTGCTGGGGTTCTTCAATCATCGTTACGCGAAGCTTTGCCGCAATTTTGAGCCTGCTGGTGTTTCCTGCAATGTATTGGCTGTGCAGAGAATTATTTGAATCGCCAGCGGTGGCATGGATTGCGATCGCCCTCTTAGCCATCTCTCCTATCCACCTGGTGTACGCCCAGGAGGCACGAGAGTACAGCTTACTGACTGCCCTAACGCTGTTGAGCAGTGCTGCTTTGCTGCGAGCTATGCGACTGAATCAATGGCAAAGCTGGGGGCTGTATGGAGCAGCGTTAATCTTATCGTTTTATACCTCTGTATTTTCGGCTCTCGTGGCTTTTGGGCACGGCATTTTTGTGGTTTGCACTCAACCCATGCGCATCCGACAACGCCTTGATGGGTTTCAAATTCAGTGGCAGGTGAGCAGACGTGCAGTTGATTTTTTGATTACAGGGGCGATCGCCGTTATTGCGTTTACGCCCTGGCTCTATTTTCTCAAAACCTATTCTGCAACGCTTAAAGCTTCAGCCGGATGGGTTGGGGTTTCTGTCCCCATTTCTGTGGGTTTCAAGATGTGGCTATTGAACCTGACCCGTGTTTTTCTAGACACTGACAAAAATCCATTTGAAGCCGATATGAATCTGAATTCATTCGTCATTATTTTCATCATCTTATTAGAGATTTATACGTTTTATTTTTTAATTAAAAATGGCACTCCATCCGCCAAGATATTTATTTTAGCGTTGCTCGTAGGGACTTCTCTTCCTTTGATTTTGCCTGATATCTTGTTCGGTGGGCAGAGATCAACCGTTACGCGATATTTTCTACCATTTTTTCTGTGTCTTCAAATTGCGGTGGCTTATCTTCTGTCTCAGTTATTGTTTGTTACCCAAAAGCGCGCTGGTCGTTTAATCGGATTTGCTTTGTCAGCAATACTGGTATGCTCAAGCCTCGCTTCCTGCGGAATATATTCGCAGTCTAATACTTGGTGGAATAAAATCATGAGCTACCACCACCCCAAAATCTCTCAGATTCTCAATGCCAGCAGTCATCCTATTTTAATTACCGATGCCTATGGATATAACCCTGCCAACATTGTGTCTTTGAGCTATCTACTGAAGGATACGGTCAAGCTCATGCTTGTGAGAGAAGTGGGGGTTTCTAAAGAAATCCCTAGCATCACAGATTTAGCTCAGCCTATTTATCTCCTTAATTTGCCAGACTTCTTTAGAAATGGATTTACAGCAAGGTACGGGGGGAATTTTCAGCTCATGGTCGGAGAACTTTGGATATGGAAACGTTCTTAGCAAAAATGCAGCTCAAGATGCCGTCTTAAGCTGCCGACTGAGAACCCTCAGAATGATTAAGCAAATTGGAATACTGCCCATTAACAGCAGCCAGTAGCCAGTGGCTAAATTTTGGGGCTGATCCATTGCTGCGCCGCCCAATGATGGTCCAATCAGATAGCCGATCGCCCAACACTGAGAATTGAGCGACAGGTAGACTCCGCGTAAAGATTCTGGCGCAAGAGACACCACTAAGGCAGAAGCAATAGGGGTATAGCTTGCCATGGCGATCGCCATTACCCCTAGTGCTAACACAGCCCAAAGTAGCCCACCTGTGGGTGCAACCCCACACACCCAAATTAGCCCAAAGCCGATGCCCCAAAAGACGGTTGACATCATTAGCCCTTGAGCATAGGAGAACGGCTTTAACCACCGCGCAATGGGGAGCTGAAGCAAAATGGCTAACCCCAAGTGCCATGCAAATAAAGTGCTGATGCTTAATTCACTAAACCCAAGCCCTTGACGGGCAAAGTTTTTGAAGTACAGCGGCAGGGTGCTATTAATTTGAGAGAGGTACGTGGTGATTAAAATATTGACGGCGATGTAGGTTAAGAATCGGCGATCACCCAGGGCAATTTTCCAGCCTTTAAGTCCGGCGTGCTGCTGTAAATTGGGCTGAATCGTCTCGGCAATAAAAATGTAGAGGATGCCAAAAAAGATCAGAAAAGACAGCCCATCTGCCACCAGTAAGGCACGATAGGCTTGCGCCAAGGTAATTAAAATACCGCCCAAAACCACCCCTAGCCCTAGCCCAATGCTGTCGGCAAGTCGGGTAATAGCATAGGCTTCGCCGCGCTGCTCTAGGGGGCTAAGGTCTGCAACCATTGCTTCAGTGGCAGGCCAATACAGCCCTACCCCAAAACCCATCAGCAGGTTGCCCAGCACCAAACCCGTCAGTCCATTGGCAAACGCCAGAGAAAAGGAACCTAGCGCAGATACAATCATGGCGATCAGCAAAATGCGCCGCCGCCCCCAGGCGGGTGAATCAATGAGGGAGCCACCCCAAAAGCGACCCAACATGCCTGAAATAGAGGCGCTGCCTAGGGCTGCCCCTACAGCAGTGGCAGATAGCCCCACTTCATTGACAAAGAAAATCGGTAAATAAAATAGCGTAAAACCTGTCCCAATCTGCGAGAGCAGTCGCCCTGCCGCTAAAATCCAGATGGTACGGTTTAAGTTGGGAAGCCAGCGCAGCCAGTTCAAAAGGCGTGTCTCCTAAAAATGCACGAGCGTAATGCCCAAGACTATGATTTCGCTACGCTAATGTTTAGCCCCTAAGGACTTTGATATGCGATCGCTGCTCATTACCGATCTCGACAATACGTTAGTAGGAGATCTAGCGGCGTTAAATCGACTGAATGACCGATTTATTGAGGCCAGACAACAGCAGGAGATTATATTAGTCTACTCAACAGGGCGATCGCTCACCTCCTATCGCCAACTTTGCTCCACTGTCTCTCTGTTGCCACCAGATATGCTGATAACGGCTGTAGGGACAGAAATTTATGAAGGGAATGGTGCCCACCTCAATACCCAATGGTCTAACCATCTCATCCAAAACTGGGATCGAACCTTAGTAGTAGAAATTGCGGGCCAGTTTATGGCTCTTGAACCCCAGCCCGAGCCAGAACAGCGCCCGTTTAAGGTGAGCTACTTTTTGGATGCGGCGATCGCCCCCCAAGTTATTGCCGAACTGTCGGCGACGCTGCGATCGCAGGGTTTATCCTGTCAGCTCATCTATAGCGGCAGCAAAGATCTCGATATTTTGCCCCAGAATTCAGATAAAGGTAAAGCTATGCAGTTTGTGCAGGCTCAATTTGAGATTAGCGACATGCACACCGTTGCCTGTGGAGATTCGGGTAATGACATTGCGCTCTTTGGGCAAAACCGAGGCATTATTGTGGGCAATGCCCAGCCTGAACTCCTGAATTGGCACTACCAAAACCCTGCACCTCATCACTACTTAGCCACAGCGCATTTTGCGGCGGGCATTTTGGAAGGGTTAGCGCATTTTTGCATCTTCAATAAAGCGTTTCAGTAATCACGGAACTCGCTTTAGCTACAAAATCAGCCCTTCCATTGCAGCACCCACCACTCGATGATCTGCATCTTGCCGATCTAGCAACTATTTTGTCGTCAAATAGCTCTTAAGGATTAAGATGTATCTGATGCTCTTAAGACTTATTGCGATACTTTGCGTCTATTCGGCGGTTAGCTATGCCCAGATGCCTGCGATCGAACCGGGCGTTTCGCGTGAACTCGCCAAATGGCGAGCGGAGCGGTACAGCGACGTTCG
>JAGVDA010000232.1 GCA_020058975.1 Thermosynechococcus sp. WC_1
CGGGCAGTTCTCAAAGCCTACGGCTGGCCTGACATCGACACCACTTGCGGTTTCGCCCTGGACTACCTCGACGCTGAAACCGACGACTTGCCTGTTGAGGCCCAAGACCGCATCGCTTCAGGAGACCTCTATTTCTCCACTTCGGAGGAAGCTTCTGCTTTCGATACACTTTTTGAGGGGCTTGTCCGTAAAAGTAAAAACAAAGCTAGTAAATGCAACCTTAACTGGCGCTACCGCTGGCCTGAAACCACCCACGACGAAGTTCTCGCCCGTCTCCTCGACCTCAACCAAAAGCGCCACGAAGAAGAAGTGCTAGCTGCTAAACAGGTCGAAGTCCAACCCAAAACCAAAAGTAAATCAAAACGTCAAAAACCTAAACAATCAACCCTCACAATTCCAGGTATAGAGGTATAAACTAGGATAGAAAATCTGGTTTAAAACTCTCTTTAAAAAGCTTAGATTTTAAGTTCTTGTCTAGCATCATTAAAGCTCCAACTTAATTTCAAAAACTCATGTCTACAAAAATCCACGGTGCAGAATATCCGATCCAGAAAATATTCAGCGACGACTTTGTATTCTCCATCCCCCTCTATCAACGTCCTTATGCATGGGAGATTGAACAGGCTGAGGCTCTGATGGATGACTTACTCGCTTTCCTTGGAGATGATGACGACCCCATTGATGAGCTAAATCCATATTTCTTGGGCAGTATAGTGCTCATTAAGCCAGATGGCTCCACCGAGGCCGAAGTTGTTGATGGACAACAACGACTCACTACCTTAACAATTCTCTTATCTGTTCTTAGAGAAGTCGTTACAGAAGACGTTGCTAAGGAGCTTACTGCCTACCTGTATGAAAGAGGCAGTATTGTTAAAGGCACTAAAAATCGTTACCGACTAACTCTACGTGAACGGGATGCTAATTTCTTTCGTGACTATATTCAAGATGAAGGTGGCCCCAAAAAATTAATAGAGCTAAAAAAAGCAGTTCTGCCAGATAGTCAAGCTAATATTCGAGATAACGCTCTACACCTATTAGAAAAGTTACAGCAGCTTCCAGAAGAACAATGCTTTAGGCTAGCTCAGTTCATCATCATTGGCTGTTTACTGGTTGTGGTATCCACCCCCGATATGGATTCTGCCTACCGTATTTTTTCTGTTCTAAATGATCGTGGGCTTGATTTATCCCATACCGATATTTTGAAGTCAGAAATTATTGGAAAAATTCCTGAATCTCAGCAGAATGAATATAATCGACGCTGGGAAGATACGGAGGTCAAGCTAGGGCGCAGCACCTTTCAAGACCTGTTCTCCCATATTCGGATGATTTATCGCAAGGCCAAGCAGAAAGAATCTGTATTAAAGGAGGTTAGAGAATGCGTAAAGCCAAGCGAAAACCCCATTCATTTTATTGATGAGGTACTTTGTCCAGCGGCTGATGCCTATGCCGATATTCAAGATTGCTGCTATCAAAGTCATCAGTATGCTGAAGACATAAACACATACTTCAGATATTTAAGTCGTATTGACAATGCTGACTGGCTACCACCCGCGATCGCTTACTTTTCTAAGTACCGTCATCAGCCAGATAAACTATTGACTTTTTTCAGTAACTTAGACCGTTTAGCCTCAGGGCTAATGATTCAACGGGCTAATATCAACGAGAGAATCAGACGCTATAGTTTGCTGCTGAATTGGATCGAGCAAGACAAAGATTTAGGTAGTTCGAACTCTCCACTAAACCTCACATTAATAGACTGTGAAACAATTATTGAGCGACTCAATGGTCCTTTATATTTAGAGCGTAAGATTCGACTTTATGTCTTGCTTCGGTTAGATGCCTATCTTTCGGGAGGTGAAGCTGTTTACAAGCTTCCTAGAATAACAGTTGAGCATATTCTTCCTCAAAATCCACCTCATGGTAGCCAGTGGTTAAAATGGTTTCCTGACGAAGAATCCCGTCATAACTACGTTCATCAATTAGGCAATTTAGCGCTGCTATCGGGTTACAAAAATAGCAGCGCTCAGAACTTCGACTTTGAAACTAAAAAGAATAAATACTTTAAAGGAGAAGACGGCGTCTCGCCTTTTGCAATCACAACCCAAGTCTTACATGAATCAAAATGGACTCCCGATGTTATTGAGCGGCGTCAAGCAGAATTAATTGAAAAGCTGAAACATCTATGGCGTTTAGATCCAAAAGTGCACAAGCTCTAGCGTAAATTAAGTCAAAGCATTAGTTTTTACTATCGTTTGTCCCCGACCTTGAAGCCGAGTTGACTTATGCCGATTCAAACCTCAGCCGAAGTTCGTAGTCAGCTCATCGAAGCCCTTCAGCTCGATTTGATCGGCCCACGACCCGATGACAGCCTCTACCAAGAAGAGATTCTGTCCCAGGCACCTTCTAAGTGGTATTTGACTGGGTTCCTGGTTCCCTATGAAGCAGACCTCAACCAGCGATCAGACGATACCTCTGATGACGGAATGGAAGTTATCGGTCATGATAGCGCCACCGACGACGAAAACACCCCAGAGGCTGCTTCTGCCCGTAAAGCTCTCTTTCCATCCTCGATGGGTTTGAGCTTTCTTGTTCCCCAACTTACCAAAGAGCTTACCGTAGTCATTCAGTGGGGTGACTATTTCACTCTGCAAGATGAGCAAGAAGCCGTTGCTCAAGCAGAAACACGGCTGCAAACGTTCACTAGCCGAGATTGGCAACGCAAACCACGCCAGGAAAGCGTTACGCTCTCCCTAGAGCAAAACCCCTCACAGACCCAGATGAGTTTGCTGAGTAAGTCCTCCTTGGCTTCAGACGATCAGTTGAATCTGTCATTCGACGGCTCAATCGTTAATAAGTGCATTCAGGTGCCCAATAGTGGGGGCTTAGAGCTGATGTTGTCCATTCGACCTGTTCAAAGCAACGGCATCCTCCCTCTGGGCACCCGTGCTGTCTCACTATTTCTGGTCAATCAGCGTAGACCCGCAAGCGATCTAGAGCGAGACGAAGGCTACATTTTTCAATCCCAACTAACAGTTTCTTCTGAGGAGCCATTTGTTCCGCGCCCAGATATGCGCGGTCAAAGCATGGACGACGAAGACGAATTGATTGCGGATCTCCAGTACCGCGACGATGTTGAATATGCTGTTGGTCATAACGTTTCGGCTACAGCCCTAGTGACCGAAAATGAATGCAATCGCATTCAAACTGACTGGATGCCCTCCGCCGATGTCGAAAAGGTCATTGCCACAGACATACCAAACGTCAACTTAGAAATTGAAGCGCTAGGTACTGCCGAAGATTCCGAAGCTATCCGAAGCATGGTAGGTGGTATGGTTACTGCCTACAGTATCTGGATTACCGAGCAACAGGTTAAGGTTCCCAAAAGCCATCCCCAGCGCACTGAGGTAGCCAAAGACTTGCTGCGCCGAGCCGCCGAGGTCAACAAACGCATCAACGAGGGTTTACTAGCCCTCGATGCTCCTGATGTACTGGAAGCGTTTAAGATTGCTAACCGTGCGATCGCCAGTGCTATTCGCCAACGGTCTACGCATGGTAAGGAAGATGCCCTACCAGAAGATCTTAAAGAAGCCCCCAAATGGCGACCCTTCCAGCTAGCCTTTCTGCTGATGAATATCGTCGGTATTGCCCAGCCAGAGCATTCCGACAGAGAAATGGTAGATCTGCTGTTCTTTCCCACTGGAGGCGGTAAAACCGAAGCCTATTTAGGGTTAGCTGCCTTCACTTTGGTGTTGCGTCGTTTGCGAAACCCTGGTATTCAATCTGCTGGGCTGAGTGTTCTCATGCGCTATACCCTGCGCCTGCTTACCCTAGATCAGCTTGGTCGAGCTGCAACCTTGATCTGTGCCCTGGAATTAGAGCGGCAGCAGGATGTCGAAAAGCTAGGGAAGTGGCCCTTTGAGATTGGCCTGTGGGTGGGTCAATCTGCCACGCCCAATAAGATGGGTCGCAAAGGTGACAATGACAAAAATTCTGCCCGTGCGCGTACCATTGCCTATCAGAACCAGACCACCAAAGACTGCCCCATCCCGCTGGACAATTGCCCTTGGTGCGGGACTAAGTTCAACCTAAAATCCTTCGACTTATTGCCCAGCCCTGATAATCCGAAAGACTTACGAGTCAAGTGTTCCAATACGAAAAAACGGCCTGATGGGAATTCGGTCTGTGTTTTCCGTCGAGACCAGTCCTTGCCCATCGTTTCAGTAGATGAGCCTATTTATCGTCGATTGCCCTGCTTCATCATTGCTACCGTCGATAAGTTTGCTAATTTGCCTTGGGTGGGTGAAACCGGAGCTTTATTCGGGCGGGTCTCTCACTTCGATTCGGAAGGATTCTATGGCCCTGCCACGCTCGGACAAGGTCAGCGCCTGAGCGATCGCCTTCCTCCTCCTGACCTGATCATCCAAGATGAGCTGCACCTGATTTCTGGGCCTTTGGGAACGATGGTAGGACTCTATGAAACCGCTATCGATCATCTAGCCAGCTATGAACTTAATGGCAAAACAATTAAACCTAAAATCGTCGCCTCCACCGCTACTGTCCGTAGGGCAACCAGCCAAATTCGGGCGCTGTTCGGGCGAGAGAATGTCGAAGTATTTCCGTCTCCAGGGCCAGATCGCCGCGATTCTTTTTTCGCTAAGACTGTTCCGATAACAGCTCGAAATGGTCGTACATATGTCGGCATTGCTGCTCAAGGACGTAGCTTAAAGGTTGTTTTGCTCCGTACCTACCGTACCTTGATGGCAGCGGCTCAGAAAGCCTGGGAAGCAAACGGTGGGGCAAAGAACCCAAAGAATCCTGCCGATCCCTACATGACGCTGATGGGGTATTTCAATTCTCTGCGGGAGCTAGGGGGGAGCCGCCGTATCGTCGAGGATGAGGTTAAATCAACCCTGGAAAATTACAGTAAACGTCGTCGTGAAAATGATGCGGAAGGTCTGTTTAGTGATCGCACTATTGCCTATGAACCCGTCGAGCTGACCTCCCGTGTCAGCACTAGCGAAGTAGCGACAGCCAAAGGCCGTATATCTCAAACTTTTAATAATAAAGAACGAGTTGATGTGGTCTTAGCTACCAACATGATTTCCGTAGGTTTGGATATTACCCGCTTGGGTCTAATGGTCGTCCTTGGACAACCCAAAACCGCTGCAGAGTATATCCAGACCACCAGCCGTGTTGGACGGGACGACGAGCGGCCTGGGTTGGTTGTGACGCTGCTCAACGTACATCGTCCTCGTGATCGTTCCCACTATGAACGCTTTCAGTCCTGGCACAATACCTTCTATCGTGCCGTAGAAGCCACTAGCGTTACGCCCTTCTCTCCCCGCGCCCTGGATCGGGGTCTACCAGGTGTGACCGTTGCCCTTTGTCGTCTGGGGCTAGACAAAATGACCGCTCCTCTCCAAGCGGGTGAGATTCTCCAACACCGACAAGAGTTGGATTTTGTTGTAGATATCTTGGCAAAACGAGCCGAAATGCACGAGAAGAATATGGATGCGACCGTTTCTGAAGAATTACGTCAAAAGCTGCGAAGTCGAGTCCAAGACCTGCTCGATAGCTGGATGCATATCGCTGCTGATAAAGACGGTCTATTGCAGTATCAGCAGGAGAAGGGCAAAGCCCCTCCGCTCCTATTCGACCCTCTTGATCCCGAATTAGAGAAGCAACCGAAAATTGCCCGTAAGTTCAAAGCACAGAGAAGTCTGCGTGACGTAGAGCCGACCGTTAATCTTTGGGTGAAGACCCTTGATGGTCGAGATATGGAGGAAGAAGTATGAGTACAAGTAAATCGAGTAAATCGGTTCCGCCTGCTGGAGAAATTCGCCGCAGTCAGATTCTGTCTACCTTCGGGCCAGGATCTATGGTGGATTTGCCGAATAGTTCCATCATCATTGGCGGACTCAATCACTGGCAGTTTGGGAGTGATCGCAAGCGGATTTATGAAGATCGACTAGAGCAGTACCTGAAAAATAAGCTGGACGTCGATGACATCAAAATGTATGAACCGCCCTCCAGCAAACAAGATCCAACGAGCGGACGTACTGGCATTACGTCTTTTGTATTTCCCGAATGGGTTGTTGCCCAAATCGAGGAGACTTGGAAAGCACCCAACGGAAAGGAGTACCGTACTCGACCATTGCTCAAGCGTAGCCGCCTAGTTCGCGGAAAATACCTGGACGAGAACCGGAAGAAACATCCGGTTGTACCCGTTCGATTTGTTCAGGCTTGCCTCAATGGACATATTAGCGATATCAATTGGTATGCTTTCGTTCATAAAGATCTCAATAGCTCCTGCCGCGCCCAGCTTTGGTTAGATGAGGGCGGAACAGGTAGTGACTTTGCCGATATCTTTGTCCGCTGCGAAGCTTGTAAAGATGCAGTCGGTCAGGCTCTCCGTCGGCCACTATCTGATGCAACCTTGCCGAACAATGTGGTGCTCGGACGTTGCGAAGGTCATCGCCCCTGGCTTGGCCCCGCAGCAGCGGAATCGACCTGTGTTGTGCCTGAAACCGGAAAACAAAACTACAATCGCCTTTTGGTGAGATCCGCAAGTAATGCCTACTTCTCTCAGGTGATCAGCGTTATTGCTCTGCCAGAAGCTGATGAAGCCCTCAGAGAATCGGTAGATCAAGTCTTTGAAGACTTTTTGCAGTATGCGGAAGACGTTGACGACATCAAGCGCGATCGCAAAAAGCAAAAAGTAGCAGCGGCCCTCGAAGGCTTTCGCGACGAAGCAATTTGGGCAGAGGTAAACCGACGCAAGAACAACATTGTTCCCGAAGATAAAACGATTAAACAGGTTGAGATAGAAACGTTGCTGTCTCAGCCTAACGAGGTTGGAGAAGATATTCCTGAAGGTGACTTCTACGCTCGGAACCTCCCTGTATCTGGGTTAAGCCCTATCCTAAAACCCAAAATTGAACGGATAGTCTTGGTTCACCGACTCAGAGAAGTCATGGCTCAGGTTGGCTTTACTCGCTTTGAACCTGCAATTCCCGATGTAGATGGGGAATTAAAGCTTAATGTTTCTCCAGCAGCATTGGATATAGATATCAGTTGGGTTCCTGCTATTGAAAACAAAGGAGAGGGTATTTTCCTCGCTTTCAAGGAGTCAGCGATAAACGACTGGTTGTCTAGGGATGCGGTAAAAGAAAGAGGTATAGCCCTGAATCAGGGGTTTGAAATTTGGATGAAGCGTAAGGGCATCGAATCGAGCAAGTTTCTTTTTCCTGGAGTGCCATACATCATGCTCCATTCTTTATCCCACTTGCTGATTACCGCAGTCTCTTTAGAATGTGGCTATTCCACCAGTGCCATACGCGAACGTATCTATGCTGGATCTTCAGGTTACGGCATTCTGCTATATACGGGTTCAACAGGTTCTGAGGGGACCCTCGGTGGGCTAGTTCAAGTGGGTAAAAACATTGAGAAGCACCTAGCTACAGCTCTTGAATTGGGTAGGCTATGTTCCAATGATCCCGTTTGTGCTCAGCATATGCCCCAAAATCCTCACGAGGAAAGATTTTTGCATGGTGCAGCCTGTCATGGTTGTTTATTGATTGCAGAAACCTCGTGTGAGCGCCGCAATGAATTCTTAGACAGGGCGCTGGTCGTTGAAACAGTTGGAACATCTGGTGCCGCATTTTTCCTGGATGCTCATCAATGAACTCCCCGTTGCATCGGCTAAGCCGACCAGCTCTGCTTAGCTTAGCCAAAGCTTTTGAAACAGAGCGTATCCAGCTACCCTGTTCTAGTGGAAGCATCAGTTCTCATGTTCCTGATTCTCTTTCTGTGACGGTTAGCACTGAGCTAAATCGTATGCACTCGATGGGCATGAAATGTCAGCTCATGGCTCAGACCTTATACCTGCTAGCAGCAGAACGTGAAGCTACTCAGCAACGCTATGATGCAGTGGACTTGGTTTGGTCAGGAGAAGAACTTCCTGGTTCAGCCAGTCGCGATACCTTTGTAGTGGTTCAAGAACTGTTTAAAGCAGCTCAAAAGAGTGTTTTGATTGCTAGCTATGCCATTGATACTGGGAGGAAAGGTCAGTCAATATTCAAGGAACTAGCCAATCACATGGATATAAATCCAGATTTGGATGTAAGGATGTTTATAAATGTAAATCGCCCTTATAAAGACAGCACTCCTGAATCTGTTTTACTCAGAAAATTTTCTGAAGATTTCCGTAATAATTTCTGGCCTGGGCACCGTCTACCCAATGTATTTTATGATCCACGCGCCCTTGATATTACTCAAGGGCCTAGGGGGTGTCTTCATGCTAAATGTATTATTGTCGATGAAGAACGCTTGTTCGTAACCTCTGCCAACTTTACTGAAGCTGCTCAGCAACGTAATATTGAAGCAGGCGTTTTAATGAACGATTCAGTAGCGGCAAAAACTCTAAGATCCCAATTTGAGACTCTAGTGACTAAAAAAATATTGCAGCGAGTCCCAGGACTTTAGAAAATCAGAAGATTTTCAAGGAATAGTATTTCTAAATAGTTATATACCGAGATTTGATATTGATTTAGAAGAGTCGATTCCCGATAGACTACTATCTTTCTATTTAGAAACTCTCCCCTCCATAAACGCCCTCAGCTGCTCCGTATCCTTGCCCCGATTATGCCATTTCGGTGACTCCACCCCAATTTCTTGATGGTACTCCCAAAGCTCATTCTGGTAAGCCTCAAAGAAATTTTTTACAGCTTGTCGATGCACCTTAAAGACCGTTTCCATTAGCCATTAATTGAGTACAAATATCTCAGAAGGGTTTTGCCTATTCCAATCCTTAACAGCGAGAAAAATAGCCTCAGCCCGTTTGAAGGCTTTGCCAGATTTTGGCCCACGCTTTAGCCCCCGTCTCTGCTCTAGCCCTCCCGTCCAAGCATTCTGAGGAACGATCGCCCTCGTCCTCTGTTGAACCTAAGCTTCTCCCATACCCTGCCAGCCCTCGCCAAACCCCCGCTACCCCAGCGCAAAACCCCAGCATCGCCAGACTCTCATCACTCCTGGTCACAATGCCGCCCTTTTAAACCAAATTCCCCAACTAGGGAACAGCCCCCAACCCTAAATCGCCCCCGCAACACCCTCCGCCACCCACTCCGGCACAACGATCGCCATCATCCCCAACAACTTCGCCACAACAACCCTATCTGCCGCCGCCAAAATCCGCGCCCAAGTCTCGCCACCGAATCCTAGAGCAGTAGCCGCCACAGCTTCAGCAACCCCCTGCGGGTCATCCTCAAACGCTGCAACTAGCTCACTGAGCCATTCCTGAGCAATCCAGCGCTCATCTTCGCTCAACAATTCCAGTGCCAAATCCAAATTATTACTGGTTCTATAAGAAGACTTTAAAAGACTGGTAATAATTTGCCTCCACACCCGCCAACCGCCCATCCCTGCGAAGAATTTGCTGATCCACCCCTGAGACACATCAGCCAGACCCGCGATCGCATCTTGCGTAATCTTGCCCCCGCTTTTCAGAAGCTTGGCTATCGCCTTCCCAATCTCCCCCCTCGTAATATCAGCCTGAGACGCTGCATCAATGGACAGCGCAGCGGCAGTCATAGCCTGAGCGGAAAAGGGTAGCTCTAGGTCAGTCAGCCAGTAGTGAAAGATGGTGCCGCTGCGTCGGAGTGCCCTATCTCGACCCATCTCCTGAAAGAGTTCAGCGTCACAAACATCCTGGTAGTAGACATCAAAGCTGGTTTGGGTCAGTGCGTCCTGGCCTAGAATCTCATACTCAATCCGCACGGCTCCAATGTTAGGCATGGGCAACCCCACATGGATGAAAACGTCATTCGTCATGAACGAGTTCTCACCGCGACTGTCTCTAAAGTGAACGCCCTGAGCAGCGGTAGCATGTGCTTTACCAAGATGGTCAAACACCACAGTTCGGCTCTGCTCACTGTTTACAGGATTGCAGCCTTCATGCTGAGCGACTACCCCTGCGATCGCAGCCTTAATCCGCACATCGGTACTGTCCTTGCGATTCTTCCCCGCTAGGCCAAAGTCCGGCACTTGCACATGATGAACAGTAGCGCCCTGGTCATGAAGTGCTTCGACGACCAGAATGTTCTCAACCGGAATGCCTGTGCGAAAGCTAATCGATTCAGCGGTCGCGGTCGCATCCAGAAAGATATTGGCGCGACCTTCATGAATGATGCGACGGTGCTGTTGCTTAAGCTGGTGAATGAACAGCTTGCCGTGCTGAAGGTTAATGGTTCCGGTGAGAGTGCCCATGATGATCTCTAGAAAGGGCGCAATCCAACATACAAAGGTATTAGCTAAAGCTTGAGCCTGTTCCTTGCGGTCTATGTTCTGCACCTGGCGACTAACAGCCTTGAGTGATTCGCGCTCACTCTCAAGCGCTCTTAAGTCAGCCTGAAGGATTTTGAGTTCAGCGGTAAGGGCTTTGAACTGAAGGGTTGCATCCTCAATCTGCTGCTTTACG
>JAGVDA010000481.1 GCA_020058975.1 Thermosynechococcus sp. WC_1
ATAGCTCATCTTCCCTGCGACAGGATGATCTTTAATTAGATCCATGTATTGCTGTTGAGCAGCATTCAATACTTCAGGTGCGCGTCCGTTTGTTTCCATTTTTGCCCCTTTGGTTGAGTTATAAAGTTCGGTTGTTTTGTCAATGACCCATTGAGCCTTGTTAGAGAGAACGATCGCCTTACTCCGCAGTTCAGAGATTGAAAAACTCATTCCCTTAGATGCGATCGCCCCTGCACCTTGAACGACTGCACTACCAATCGCCACCGCTGCCCCCGCTTCCCCCGTAGCCTTGCCAATTACATCAGCAGAACCCAACACAACCGCGCTGGATGCTGCTGAAATTATGCCGCCCATACTTTGCCCAACAAAAGGCAGGTTAACCGAGAAGGCTTTGTTTATGCCTTCAGGCAACATCGCACTTGCTGCATGAGTGAAGTGAGCAAATGCAGATCCGGCGATCGCATGAGTGGCGCTGGCGCTAAAGCTACCCCCAAGATGTATTGCAGAAGTAACAACATCTGAGATACCTGGGATACGGGATAGCGCAAACGTAGCCGTAGCCGGAACGACTACGTTTTGCACACCCGATTTGATGGCATTTAGAGGGAGTGGGGTAACGGCAAACAATGCCTTTTCTGCATAGGCCACATACTTGTATGCTGCCTTGGCAGTCTCTTGGATATTGCTTATTACAGAAGACTGAATGCTTTGTAATTCAAGGTTTCTGTATCGAGCCTCCATTGAGAAGGTATAAGCATCAACGCTTATGGATGAGGCATTGCGCTCAATTAGATTTTGAACGTAAGGACTTCCTTTGAAGATTTCCTGAAATTCATCAGCGGAGATGTTTGCTTTTTGTGCAGCAGCGAGGAAAGCCTGGTCAAGAGACTTGGCGATCGCAGGGGTAAGTTGCCCCTGATACTTGTAGCCTAAATATTGGTTCTCGGATAGGCCAAGAATTTCGCGGTAGCGTTGGGTGGGGTCAGACATTACTTAACCAGCCTTGCCTTTTTTTCGGCTTTAGGGGACTCTTCCTTGCCAAACATTTCAAAGGCCATATCCTGCTGAACTTTATTAACTAGAAGGCCCGCAGCAAGTTCTGGATCTTTTGCACGTTGAGCAACATTCATGTCTTGAATGCGATCTTTTACTGTTTCCAGTGGTACACCTGCATCAAGCCATTGCCGCGCCATTCCTAGCTCTGTCCCTGCTTGTTCCCCTTGCGCTTCAGGGATTGGAATCATTGCCGGATTCGGCTTCTCAGGCTTGATTTCAATCTTTACTGGTCGGACTCTATTAGCCCATGCCGCAAGGCCAACAGTTGACAAGAAATTAGCGACCGTATTGACCGCTTGCCCAGCCAAGCCAATCGCCTGCTGCTGGTTCTGGTTGAAAGAATGCTCATCAGACATTTTTGACCTCCCAAAGTTTCCGTACTTTTTCCCAATTAGCGCGATCTCTTTGCCTGATCTACGGGAAGGCAACTACAATTCTTGTTAAAGCAATAGCTTTTATAAATGCGATCAATCAATAATTCCCATTCAATCCAACGATCTTTAGCCCATTTAGACGTGTTTAGACGGAACTCAATTGAGTATTCGGTTGGCCCATGAGCGATCGCCTCACATCCCCATGCCTTTAGAATTGAAATCAGGCTTGCTTTTGATCGTATTGGCTTGTCAAATACGATGGCGTAAAGATAATTTTCCTTTCTGATGCTCATCTTTTTGCGATAACAATTAGTGGATCTTGGGCATCTTGCTTGGGTTGAAACGCAAGCTGGATACTTTGAAAGTCCAAAGCCGCCAACACAGCAGAGGACGGGAACATAGCCTCAGCCATCACTTCCCTATCCTCAATCGCCAAGCTTAAATTTATTTTTGCTAGTCGAGCTTGAGCTTTCCTCGTAAATTCAGGCTCAATTGTTGTGTCCCATACATCTTTGCATCGAGTTCTTTGTTTAACATCCTCTTCGTTGTAAGGCACCATTCCTCGCCATGCTCTACTTTTCTTTGCTTTTTTGATACCCAAAAATGTAGGCTCTAGGTAAGAGCCTGATTGAATAATTGCTTCACCTTTAACCATTCCCATCACGTCAGAAGGTGGGCATAGTGGGCCAAGCTGAGAGTGATCAGACAACCCTTGAGAACCGCCTGACTGCCCAGTGTTTTGAGAACGTGACTTGAAATCAATTTGGCGATCGCCCAGGGAATGAGAAATCGTACTAGCCGTATCGAAATCATTGGGGTTCATCGTAATTCGAGTAGTGCAACTTGATAAAGTTGCTGCGGCGTAGTCTGCGCCGAAGGTGAACTTCGGCTGCTTTTCAGACTGAAACGAGAGAATGGTTATCAATCCTAGTTCCCTCAGTAGTGTTGTGTAGGTTTTTAGATCAGCCATGTAGACTGAATCAATTTCATCTGCCACAAATACCAAAGGCACGGCGCGTTTTTTGGCGGGGTCAATATTCCGCATAATCAAAAGATGAATTGCCATTGCAATCAAGGGAACCGTTGAACCCATCCGTTGCAAATCCGGCTCAAAGAAAATGGCTTGTTTGCCCATCAAATCCAGAGGGATGGTCGTCTCCATCGTGAAAGGGAGATAGTTTTTAGCCATCAATGATTGGAAATGGGTAATCCCACTGAGTAGAATGCCTGACAATGTTTCAGGAGCCAGCCCCGCCGCTTCAATCGCTACAACCACTTCAAACAACCAAGGATCCATGTTTTTGTATTTCTTGGCAGCTTTTAGTCGGTCTGGCAGGTTGGGCAATGACAATATTTTCCAGACTGCTAAGAAATCTTTGTGAGGGCCAGCCTTACCCAGCATGAACATGACTTTAAGAAAGTCGTCACCCTGTGGCCCAAAGAAACCATCTCTTGATGCACTGGGGTCGCCTGAGCTTCGGTTTAGGGTGCGCCCTGCCTGCGATGCCATCCCACTATCAAGATGGTCAGTCATGAAATCTAGGTAATTTATAGAGTCAGAATAAGGTTTACCAGGAGCTAAGATTCCAACCTGATACTCGTTTGCTAATAAAGACGCGGTATGTAGCTTCTTCAATGTTCCTTTGACATCCAAGATCATCAAGGACATGCCCTGTTCCATAGCCGACTCAATAAGAGGGCTTATGAATGTAGCCGTCTTCCCAATTCCTGCCATCCCATAGATACCAATACTGGCACTTGCGTCTGGGATATAGAAACGGCGATCGCTGCCAACAAAAAGCGCGGCATTATTGAAAACCTGAGCCTGTTCCTGTCTACGCCCTTTTCTGAAGCAAGCTTTAATCTCACGTTGGTTTGCCCATCGTCCATCACTTAGTTTTGGCTTCTGCGATCGCCGTTCTGATGCAGTCAAAAGGATTGAAGCAATAATCAGAACAATCATGGCAACCCCAAGAGGCGAAGCAAGATACTTTGCCAGCATGACGCCGTAGTCTGGTGGAGCGTAGGATGATGGCTGTGTTGTGGTTGTATTCGACATCAAAAGTCCACCAAATTAGAATACCCAAGCCCAACACCACTAGCGCCCCCAATTAGAAGGAGAGGCCAGACATTCAAAAGAATCTGAATCAATGCAGTAAAAAACATGCAAACCCCATAGGTCGGAAGACACCGAACGATCGCCTCTGGGGGCATGGAGTATCCTGGCAAATCAAACAGGGCGCAAGATAAGCAAATGGTCGCCGCCACAAACGCAGCGCAAAGATAAAGGATGCCGCCGCCCGCCCCACCAATGACTCGCAAGCCAAGATAGGCAATGTTAGAGGTGAG
>JAGVDA010000121.1 GCA_020058975.1 Thermosynechococcus sp. WC_1
ATCCAGTCTGAAGTTGCCATTAGTGCTGCACTTAGCTCAGGGTGTTTCTCCTCCACCTCAGCCCAAGTCAACCCTTCTAAAACACCATTTTTAATCTCTTGTAAATCTGGGTAGAGCATTACAGATGCCGTCGACTCACGGGTAGCCCAGTAATCTCGTAAAATTTCGGCGGTATGTACAGCCCTCTGAAGAGTACTGGTATAGATGTGAGTGGGCTTCCAAGCCTTTTCTGCTAATGACTGACCTAATGCATGAGCCTGCTCTATCCCTTGATCTGACAGCGCATAGTCAACCCGTCCCTGAATGCGGTATTCTCGGTTTCCCAACGATTCTGCATGACGAACCATCAAAACGTGCATTGCATTGTGGTAGAGCGGTTTAGCGTGTTCTAATCTCTACCATGACTTTAGACTTTTTGTTAGGTCTTTTTACCTCCCAAATAGTTTCTTCCGCTCATTCGATAATCTCTCATCAGATAGACCGCGCAAGATCATTCTTTCTAGAATTTGGCAAATCAACTTTTTGCAGCCATACGGTACAGTACAAAGACCTTGACAAAAAGCTTGCCAAAAAACTTGAGATTAAGAGTAGAGTGCTGCTACGCTCTTGAGCTATATCAAAGCTTTTGCTTTAATGCATGAAGCATTTCTTCCCAAAAGACAACTATCAGAGTGCAATTATGAATACCGAACTTGAACCCATCCTCAAAACGGCAGAAGACACTGCCACAGACGTTAGCACTCCAACCGCGTTAGACGTTAATGCAGATACGCCTGGCACTTTGCTTAAGATTAAAAGCCCAGATCAAACATTTGAAACCGCCGAATGGCAAGCACAGCTAGAGAAAGCACTTCAGTTTTTGGTGGTTTTTCCAGACTATTTTGGCAGCATTTTTGGTGAGTATCGCAAGCCCCTGACGACTGTAGGGCTAATTTTAGTGGCAGGCTTGGGCATTGCGGTTGCCGATGGTGTTTTAGCCCGTCTTAATGCCATTCCTTTGTTTGCGCCTACCTTTGAACTGGTGGGGCTAGGCTTTACCGGCTGGTTTGTGGTGCGGTACATGCTGTACGCGAATACGCGCAGTGAGCTACTGCAAGAATATGACCAAATCAAAGGTCGCATTCTCGGCAAAGAAGACTAGATAAGCGCTACAAAGAGTCTGGCTCAACGCCAAGCGACCGCAGTTGAGCCGCCAAGCGCTCGACTCTCTGCTGCGCTTGGTCAGCTTTTTGCTGGGCTTGTTCGGCTTTCTGCTGCGCTTGGTCAACTTTCTGCTGCGCTTGATCCGCTTTCTGGCGTTCTTGGTTGGCGGCTTCTGCAAGGGTAAGAATCCAGTTGCCTGCGGCATCGTAGCAGCGTAGCCAACTTCCCTGGGCATCAGCATAAATGCCTTCCCATACCCCTAACCCTAGCTGTGCGTCTTCTAGCCACAGCTTTTGATCGGGTAGCTCTAGTTCTGTGTAGCGGGTGGCAACTAACTGAAAGGCGCGGAGTCGATGGGTGTATCGGTCAAAAATGACGTAGTAAGGAATCCGTAGAATCCGCTCGTATACTTCCCATTTGGTGGGGGGCTGATTGATTTCTCGTAGGGTTTGGCCTAAATCTTCAGATTCTGTGCCAGGGGAAAGCAGCTCGACGACGATGAAGGGGTTAACGCCTTCTTGCCACACGACATAGCTCCACCGAAGGTCTGTCTGCTGGGCGGCGCGGGGGACACCCAGTACAGCAAACCAATCGGGTCGCTTATGCCACTGGGTATGCCGCACGTCGTAATAGAGGTTGATATCTGTGCCAATAAACGTTTCGTCGGGTGCGTAAACACTCGACTGAAAGGTTTCTCGCAGAAACTGCGGCTGAAAGACGTGGAATTCGTCAGGCAAACCAGGTTCGTTTAGATCTTCACTGGGAAGATCATACATGGTTGGCAAGCCCGCTTGAGTTGGGCTGAGGGGATCAGTTTGATACATGGTCAAATCCAATCTTCGCTTAGCTTTAGAGTAGCGTATTCCAGTCGGGGGACTACTGTCTAGGCGGGATCGCCCACTCGCTTAAGCTGCCACAGAATTTGATTGCCTTCGCGTCGCGCCCGTGAGATGTCCCAGTTGCGCCACACCCACTGATCGCCTCGGCTAGTGACGGCGCTGGCGTGGATATCCATGAGGTCGGCAAGCTCAGCGCTGGTGATGAGGTAGCCCTGGGTGGCGATCGCATCCGCCAGTTCCAAAATCTCTAGCAAATCCCGTAGGTGCTGCGCCCGTAGGTCTAAGGATTTACTGTCGCCGCTGATCAGGTCTAAAGAAGTTTGAGGCGTATCGGTGGGTTCTGGCATGGGTGTATCAAGCTGCCTGAGAGAGAACGGTTGACGCAGAGAAAAGGCACGGGCGATCGCATCGGCGCGTTCGTTGCCAGGGTGCCCCACATGGGCGCGGACATAGTGCCACTGAATTTGATTTGAGTTCAGCGCATCTAAAGCTTCCCAGAGATCTTGGTTTAAGACGGGTTTACCCTGAGCCGTCTTCCAACCGCGCTTTTTCCAGCTTGTCATCCACTTCGTGATGCCGTTTTTGACGTACTCGCTATCGGTATGCAGCGAAGCTTCTGGCGCAGAAAGGGGCAAGGTTTTAAGCGCTTTGAGTGCCTCAATCGAAGCCTGAAGCTCCATGCGATTGTTGGTGCTTTGAGGGGC
>JAGVDA010000352.1 GCA_020058975.1 Thermosynechococcus sp. WC_1
AGCACTGCCACCACAGGCATAATCCATCACGTTGGCGATCGTCTTCGTGTCTAGCTTTTCTCCGGCACGTAGTAGCTGCTCAAAGGATGCGATAGCAGTAAGGTTTGTCATATTTTTTTGAATATTAAATAGTCAATAAAATATGGCTCTGCCAAATCCGGTGAAGGGACTATGCAGAGCCACGAGGGGTGATTGATCGACTTGGAAGTTACCGCAGCAAGAATTCCTTTTCTTTGTCTGATAGGATGAAATTGCTCTGTACCAAGACATCGTTAGACTTGTAGAATGCTTTGATTTTCTGGGCAACGACTTTTCCCAGACTGGAGAGATCAACGATTTTGAATGCTTTACGATCGACCTTGCCTTCAGCAACATTGCTAGCGACAATTCGATTGAAGGTATGCCCGTTAGACAGCAGCAAATCAAAGATTACCTCCCCGCTGAAACTCATCAATGCCAGCTGTTCCTCAATGTACGGCAAGAAGCTTATTGGATTGACGTATGAGTTAGCAAAGACGACGGCGGTTGTATCTGGGACCTTTTCGATTGAGTATATCTCTCGACCTCTCATTGAATCTTGCATCATTTTATTCATGTTTTTATGGGATATTAAGGTCAATAAAATACGGCTCTGCCTATTCCAGTCAAGGAATCAGGCAAAGTCAATAGAACAAACACTTGCTTAATCAATGAAAAGTTTCGTCGAAATTATTAACTTGATCTCCTACCAATTCATAATTATGATCCCAATCCTCGCTCAGTGCTTGGATTCGCAAAGCAATGTTGTTCCCTTCACCTAGCTGATTGTGCATCCATCCTACACAGGTTTGCTCATCTCCAAATTCAGAAAAGTGACAGGCCATAATCCGAAGAGATTCCATGTTTATTTCCACACCTTGAATAGTTCCTTTTAGCTTTTCGTGAAGCTTGGCATCATAGTTGGGAATATCTTCCTTTTTACTGCCTTTTATCCAAGGACAGCTCTTGCATTGTCGCATCTCGTTATTGAAAACATTCATGCTAAACTCCTTGACTTGCAATAATTTCCATCCTTTTTCTAGACTGGAACTCCCGCTCTAAAGCCATGCCCTAACTCTATCAGAGCTTCTTGCAGCTTATCTTTACTCATTTTTGAGCAACCCCTAACCTTGTGTTGTTTAGCGATCGCCACTAACTCTTTAACTGACAGATTTAGATTTTGCGGAGCTGCCTCAACGATTTCAAGTGCTTGAGACTCCACCAGCGTAGGAACGATGATTTCAATGATATCTTCGGCTTCGACGGTAGCGATATCGCTTGGCATTGCGATGGTTTCAGTGGTTGCTGTTGGCAACATCTCGGACAGCAGATAGAAGGCCAAGAAGCCCTCCATTACTAGGATAGAGAAATCGATAGTGCTGTTGATGATTTGTTCGTACATATTTACCTTTGTTATTTTGTAGTGAATTTAACGTTCAATTTAGTTGGCCTCTGGCTAACCAGAAACCAGCTCAAAACCCCAATTTATTGAGGCCACGCCGAATCCCACCTGCTATCAACCTAGTAAGCGAGACATGGTGAGAGACCTTGCTGCCCCTGTGCTATTGAGCCTTGGGCGATCCTTAATGCAGATGTAGAGAGCGCAGACTTGGTGGCTCTCTGAAAAATCACTTTACTAAGGCATCCTTTCCATATTTCTCATTGACATGTACAATGGTATTGTACAATTTATCATTTGCTCATGTCTGGCCTAGAGATCACCTACTCTCATGCTCGCGCTCATCTTGCTGATGTTCTTGATCGCGTTGGGCACGATAGAGAAATTGTTACCATCACTCGCCGCGATCAACCAGACGTAGCGATTATTGCCGCTGATGAGTTGTCTAGTTTGTTGGAGTCTGTTTATCTTCTTCGCAGCCCAGCAAATGCCAAGCGTCTTTTTCGCTCGATGGAGTGGGCAAAGTCAGCCGACGCTATCCCTCAGACTTTAGATGAGTTAATGCAGGAGCTATGTATTGAGCCGTAGCAAGAAGCAAGCTAAAGGTTCTGAGCCAACTCCGCCTACTTGCTTTTTTCCAGTTTTTAGCCCAGACTTTAAGGCCGACCTGCGCTGGTGGTACCGACAAGAACCTAAGAAGGCCGACAGGGTGATGGATTTAGTGGCCGATATTCTTGACGGCGATCCCTTTGGTGGACTTGGCAAGCCAGAGCTATTAAAATATGTCCCAGAGCCTAACATTTGGTCTCGGCGCATAGATTTAGAGCATCGCTTGGTCTATCAAGTTGACCAAAGTCGCATTGTTTTTCTGCAAGCCCGTTACCACTATGATGACTAAACTTTACTGGTGCCTATGACAAATTCAATAGAAGATCAATTTCAACAAAGGCTGAGCCAACTTAAAGATGAGTGCAATTCTCGTCCGATCGATATAAATGATCAAAGACTTGAAGGTTTTTTCTCTCAATTAGATTGCCATCCTTCCGAACTACTACCCAGATGGCAAGCAATCAGCGACGCTGCTCCTCCTGGAACGATACCTAATCTAACACCTTCACTAGAAGCCGAAGTTTGCCTGATGATTGGAGCTGCTAGTCTTAAAGAAAAGCGCTGGAATAAAGCACTAGTATGGCTCAAAGCTAGCTGGGAAATCTATAAAGATTTTGACGATCTGCGTGGCTTGGCTGAGTCTAGTTATCTATTGGCCACTGGGCACAACCTTTATAGCAACCCCAGTCTTGCTCACACCTATTACCGCGATGCCGGGCGGCTCTTTCAAGAACTCCGTGATACCCGCAAATTGGCTTTATCTCACAATGGCCTTGGTATACTACTGCTCAACTTGGGGCGACATGATCAAGCAAAAGCTGAGTTTGATCAAGCCTTTGATATCTATCAAACCATCTCTGAGAGCCAGCAGATGACCGATGAAATCATCAATATCCGTTTCTACCAGGGTATTGTTGATGGAATACTGTCCCCTGAAAAGGTTGACTGATACCAGTGGAAATCAAATTAACTCTCGAACTCGAAGAACCCAAGGATGTCGATCGCGACCTAGTTCTAGCCGCAGCCGAGGAAAGCTACAGAGCAACGATCGAACAGCTAAAAGAAGCTAGCAGTAAGGCCGCATTTCCCCTGGTATCAAAACATTCTGATTGGGCGCTAGAAATCAATGAATCTGATTGGGACTGCGATTTATTTGGTGGCTCCTGGTGCTGTGATATCAGCATATTTTTGAAGATTACTGAAGTTGTCAGTGGCGATGTTGTTGATGAATTCTTGGCTTGGGAATTACTAGGGGAGCCGCTGGACAAGGAAGTTTACGAACCGTTGCATAGCTGTGATTGGTCTAAGTTGCAGGGTCGAGAAGAGGAAGGAATTCGTTTGCAGTTTTCATCGCTCCAAGTCACAAATAGTAGCAAAGGAGACGGTTTGTACTTTCACTATGATGTTCAATATCCAAGGCTATTACCCCAGCCTCCACAATAGTTCAATTACCTTGGAAGAAAATCATGATTGACTTCAGAAAGCAAATCTATGCAGCGATCGATACCTACAAACAATCGAATCTGCAAGAGACCAAAGCAATTTTGCGAAAATTACAAGCTACTTCCCTCCCAGGAGTTAAATCAGATTTGTTTATTATTTACCAGTGGATCGAACTGGCAGTTAACAGAGTTACAAATCAGCTAGGAGAAGATGATTTGGTTTGTATGCCTGTAGTATCATCCCTAGAAAGGGCATTGTTCTATCTAGAAAAATTCAATGACAGTAAAAAAACTATCCCTAACTAAAGCCCCACCAGACCATAGCCTCTACCCACAGATCGACCCCATCTCCATCGATGCCCTCACCGACCATATCGCCCAGGCGCTGACGAATACTCCCGCACTCCGTCACGTCTGGGTGAGCGGTGAAGTCTCCAGCGCGTCCTTCCATCCCTCTGGCATTTACTTCACGCTCAAAGACCCCAAGGGCAAAGCTTCTGTCCCCGCTGTCGTTTGGAAAACTCAAGTGCCAGAGCTAGAAGAAAAGCCCCAGGTGGGTCAGCAGATTCTCGCTTTTGGCAAGATTTCGGTGTACGCTCCCCATGGCAAGTATCAGTTTCAAGTGCAGCAGATTTTAGCTCTGGGTGAAGGGCTGCAAGCTCTGCGACTGCAACGGCTCAAGCAGCAATTATTAGCAGAAGGCTTGTTTGACCTGGAGCGCAAG
Source organism: Thermosynechococcus sp. WC_1 (assembly GCA_020058975.1). Taxonomy (GTDB): domain Bacteria; phylum Cyanobacteriota; class Cyanobacteriia; order Thermosynechococcales; family Thermosynechococcaceae; genus JAAURS01. Next base: position 4,193 of record JAGVDA010000352.1, read on the forward strand.
CAACCATTACCCGTCCACCCAATGACTATCGCTGTAGTTACGGCTCCCACTGCGGCGGCTTGGGGTGATATTCAGCGGGTATTGCTCTCTCGATATCCTGGGGTGAAAGTGCTGCTGTCTCCAGCTACTGTCCAAGGCGCTGCGGCTCCTAAGTCGATCGCACAAGCCATAGATCGCGTGGTCATCGATGGTCGGGCGGAAGTCTTGATTCTCGCTAGAGGCGGTGGTGCCACTGAAGATTTGAGCTGCTTTGACTCCGAAGTGGTTGCGCGCGCCGTTGCCAAATGTGAGATTCCGGTGGTGACTGGAATTGGCCATGAGCGCGATGAATCCTTGGCAGACTTGGCCGCTGATGTCAGGTTGGCTACTCCGACGGCGGCGGCATCGATCGTTGTCCCGGCTCTTGCTGATTTGGTGGAGGAGCATGTGACCCGGGTCGATCGGTTGCGTGTTGCGATGCAAAGGGCGATTACCTCCGGTACAGCCTAGCTGAACGATATTCGGCGGTCTGAGTTGGTGGCGCTGCGATCAAGGTTCGATCGGGTGAGGCCGGACAAGTTGGTAAATGTTGAGATCGATCGGCTGGCTGGTCTGCGGCGGCGGCTTAAATTTGCCATCGTTGGCAGACTGGAAATGGCTCAGCAGGAACAGCTAAGATTATGGGAGCGATCTCAGGCTCTTGACCCGCGTATTACGCGACAGAGTTATTTGCGGCTCACGACTGTTACGCGAAAATAGAATTTACGCGAAAAAAAAGAGCTATGGATACAGCGAACGGGATGAAGCCAAGCGTCAAGTATTTCTGGAGCAACTAGCCAAGATCGAGGTAGGAGATATTGTCTATGCTGATGAAGCAGGTATGGATAATCGAGATGAATATGCCTATGGATGGAATGAAAAAGGCGAACGACTATATGCGCTCAAGTCTGGTAGAAGACAGGGAAGAGTTAACATAATTGCTGCTTATTGTGACCATAAGTTAATTGCACCTTTTACTGTTGAAGGAGCTTGCAATCGAACTGTGTTTGAAACCTGGATTGAGACCTGCTTAATCAAATGCTTGAAACCAGGACAGTGGCTAGTTATTGATAATGCTACTTTTCATAAAGGTGGTCGAATTGCTCAATTAATCGAGCAAGCTGGATGCCAAGTTTTGTACTTGCCACCCTACTCTCCAGATTTCAATAAAATTGAACGATGTTGGTCTTGACTGAAACACCGCATTCGCCAGTGCCTCAACGAATTTGATTGTTTGCGTGACGCGATGGAGCATATTTTAAAACTTGCGTCCTAATACTCATGGCGATTGCTATATGTACACAGAGTCAGCGAAAACATCGGACTGTAACTATTCGACCAGATGAACAGTACAAAGCTTTACAGCAAGCTCGACAACGACAGCTAACGGCTGAGTACAAAAAAGAGTATGCTCGGCGTGCTGGTATCGAAGGTACCCTCTCTGAAGGCATCCGCGCTCATGGGCTACGACATGCTAGGTACATTGGCTTGGCTAAAACCCGCTTTCAGCATCTCATGACAGCAACTGCGATCAACTGCAAGCGGCTTCACAACTGGCTGAGTGAATTGCCCCAAACAACTACGCGCACCTCTCAGTTCGTTAAACTCATGGAGCGATCAGTAAGTTAAGAAATATTTCGCCAACAGTATCAAAAGCTGGGAAGAACCGCGCATTGGCGTGTCATTTAATAACCATGAGCTTAATTTTTTACATCCCCTAAACAAAAAATGCTGGAGTATTTTTTCTGTATTGCTAACACGCGATCTAAGCTGGGGCGATCGTCGTTACTGTGCCATTCGAGCCTTTATATTTGAGTGCTCCATCCTGAACATATAAAATTCCACCGCCAGCGGGACTCACTGATGGAGCAACGGTAGCATTTGCGATCGCAATTACACCTTTTCCTCTGCCAAACTGGTCGCTGGTGCGGATGCCGATATTGCCTCCTTCTGCTAACCGTTGAACCACGGCGATCGTCTCGAAGCTGGTGTTGCTGGCGTTGCGACCATTAATCTGGAGTTTGTCGGACTGGACGGCGATCTCGTATTTTCCGGCTGGGGCGATTTGATCGGTTTCGACGAATTCGATGTCGGGATTGGGGTCATCGATGCGGATTGAGGCTGCGCCACCTTTTTCACTTGCTTGTTTGATATGTAGGGCGGGTTGGTTATATTCTGGGTTGGTGGCAGATATTTCTAGAACAGCAGATGCTGAGTCAAGTTTGCCTTCGTTGGATGTAATAGATTTTGTAGCCATTGTATTTATTCTTATTTAGTTGTTGGTGTATTTTTCTTCTTAAAAGAAGAACTTTGTTTGCTGAAGTCCACTTACAGAATAGATATAATTGCTCCTATTTTTAAGACGCAGGGCGATCACCTTCATTTCGCTCAAAACTCTAAGAAGAGTATAGACATAATGCTGTAATTTCAATCAGCATCGCCTTCATTTCAATGACCATACTCCGCTTGAGCCGTTAATAAGATTAACTTCAGGTTTAGCTAATGAACCAGGTGGAGGAACATTAATTTCGAGTGTACCGATGTTTTGATAACTGCCATCAGGGAACAGGACTCGGAATTCGTACTTTGCTTCCTTGAGCATTTGATGACCACGCCAAGTCTTCAAGGGATAGCTTTCTGCTGTGGCAGTCAGCTCAATTATTTTACCCTCTCTTTTCGCCATTTTCTGAAGTTCGCGCAGTTTATCCTCAATGCCAAGGTTCAGAAGACCTCTATTCACATCTTTATGAGCATACATGATCCCGTCGAACGCCTCATCACCAAAACCCGGCCCCCATAGATGAGATCGGTCGTAATCGGGCAGCCCGATCTCTGTACCTGTAGGCAAAGATTCTTGAAAGTTAGGAGTTCGAGGATCCTTCCGCTTTAGACCAGATTTCAACTCACCTTTTATTGTGAATCTGGTTGTTCCGTCAGTTTTTCGGCTTGCCGAAATTTGCTTGATACCACCAGTTCCAGCTGTGTCTCCAGACAGGTTTACATTACCTTTAAATATCTCAGGTCGCGCACTCCCGTGCTGATTGGCACGATTTTTTTTTGGTCTATTTGGTTGTTTGTTGCCAGGACTAGCTCCTCTAAACTTCTTTGCGAGGTATTTCCTCGCCTCGTCTGAAATATTTTGAATTTTTTTAGCTTTGGAAGCAATCCGCTGGAATTTTGTACTCTTTGCAAGAACTGAGGAGACTTTCGCAAATCTACCTGTCCACTTGATAGCAGTAAGTGTACCCACTGAGAAAATAGCTAAGAGGATTTCTGCGGTTACATATCCAGCTACTGTTCCCTGAAAATAACCTTGCTCCCAAGGGTTGTTACTGTTCCACTTATCTGAGAAATCTCTAGCCATTTGAGAAATATCAAGCCCCTTGACCATTTCCCAGAGCAATCGTGCATCCTTGATTATATCCCCTGTAAGAAGGCTTTTAATAACATGCCAGACTGTTTTGACGAGTTCGACAGCATCAGCAAACAAATCATAAACACATTGCAAAGCCCCGTGTATTAAACCTGAAATAAATGCTGCACTGCTAACAATCCATCCCCAAGCCTTATTGGCAAGCTTTTTCAACTTTCGCCACATTTCGTAGGAAATCGATCCTGAACTAACAAACTGTCCTTTTAAGGCTCGTAAAAGTTCCTTGTCAGGGATCCAAATTGCGTGACCTGCTTTTATGTGAATCTCCTTCCACGCATCCGTTCTTTTAAAGTCGTTTTCTTTCCATCCTTTTGGGAAAATTATTCCAGCATAGCCTTTATTAACGAAGGCGAGGGCTGCCACATAAAACCGAGCATCATCACCCCATTCAAATCCACCTTCTGGCTTGTAATATTTTGCAGCAATGTTGATGAGTTTCTCCCCTTTTTCCACAAAATGAATTTTTGCCTCTGGGTCAGGTGGATCGAGCAACACACCTTCAGAACGTACCCAGCCGGAATATGCACTTTGCCCATCTTGAGGAGTTGCATACACGTAATACCAGCTCAGAATGTCTTGAGGTCTAGCTTTCAAGGCTCGTTCGACAAAAATAGAATCATTTCGATGAAGTTTCGTGATGACATTTGATGCACTGGTCGTTTCACTTGAGCGGAGTGAAAACTCTGGTCTTGCTATCCTACCGACTTTCATCACTAGCCTCCCACTCCCCTCCCCCGCAGACTTCCTTGCAGCCTCCAGATTGCCAGTCAAATGCTTTAGATCAAATGCAAGTTCACCTGCTTTGGGTACGTAAGATCCCAGTGAAGTCTTAGGCTCAGCAACTGATACACCCGATATTGCTGAGCGAGTTACTGGATCGTTGACTCCAGTTGGAGTCAACCTGTGAAGTATCTGGAATCGCTTTATTTCCTCAATCGTTTTGGCATCCATAAGGCCGATGCTTGAAAACAATGATTTTTGAGCGATCTGTTCGAGCACTCGCTGGGTCAAAGCTGTCTCAGTGTCGGAGTTAAGCTTTCCGGTTTCAGGTAATCCATTAGCTTTCTGAAAACGTACTAATGCAGCCCTAGTTTTGTTGCCAAAAATTTTATCGATTTTTAG
>JAGVDA010000271.1 GCA_020058975.1 Thermosynechococcus sp. WC_1
CGGGATGGGTGAAGGCTTGTAAAACTAGTTTGTTTGCTACGGAAGATTGAGCCGATGCATCAATGATCGCAATACCGGCTCTAAAGAAGTCACCTGAGAAGTGGGAAGCTCCAACGCCTGTAGTAAGCACTCAAACCGAGCCACTACATCCGTTAAGCTAAGCGAGAAAAAGCTTTCTTTAGAAAACCCAGGCAGTAAATCAACCGCACCCTGCTGCCGCACCCAGCGTTTCTCTGACAAAAAAATGTCTGTTCTGCTGCCGCAGGTCAAAATAATTTTGAGACCTGGATACTGAACGCGGCACCAGCGACAAAATTCATAGGGATTTGGCTTTAGCGCCTCTAAATCAACCACCATGAGATCGGGCGGTTGGCTTAAACCCTCTAGTAGCGCCTCAATCTCTTCCCTTAAAGTTTGGTTAGCACAGCTTTCCTCCAGAATGGATACGCCGCAGGTTTGGAGTAGCGTTTGCCAAATGTTGTACTGCGCTGTTTGGGTTTGCACCAGCAAGACCGTTTTATGTGCGCTAAAAAGCTGCGTACCCGGCACTTCTCCAGAATACTGAAACTCCACTTCTAGCGGCCCCATTTTAAGGCGATCGCCGTGACGTAACAGCACCGGATAGCGAATCGAGACATCATTGACAAACGAGCCATTCACGCTCTGTAAATCACAGAAATAAATATCTCGGTCTGCGGTCGCCAACAGCAGCGCATGTTGGCTTGAAATTTGGTCATCGTTAAACACGATGGTACAGTCTAGCCCACTGCCCACCAGCCAGAATTTTTTGCCCACCAACGAGTAATAGTAGCCCACGGGTAGAGCAGCAGGAGACCGAGCCATCCACGTCATGGGACTCCAGAACCCACTGTCAATCTCCCCTTTATTGGCATAGAGAGACTCAGACTGAAGAAATAGCTGTGGGACGGAGGTGCTAATCACAGATTCATGGAGAAGACTGCTTAAGATTCCGATACGCTCGCAGAACGAACAAAAACCTGACGTATATTATTGAGATCTGCCTGCCTCCACCATCCGATCTGCCGCGATGCCATTAGCAAGTTGAAGAGCTGCGGGTTTACCGCGCAGATTAACTCCACGATACATCGGCAGCGCATCTGTGAGTTGAGATTCAGCCTGCTCAAAAAACCGATCTGGGTCTTGACCCGCTGCCTTAATCTGATTAATCCATGAGGTGCGATCGCCCTCGGTATAGCTGCCCAGGCGATCGCGGGCAGCAGGACGCAATGGCTCAATGGCATCGAGTACCTGAGACCCCACCCGATCCCAATTGGTGCGTAGTGCCTCATCTTCTGGCCCATTGCCCAAGAGCCGCCCTCGCTGGTCAGGATATTGCAGAAAATAGGCTTCATTCACCAAACGGTAAAAGAAATTAGAAGAAACGCCTAGGCTCTCTAGCCGACTGATCATTTGCGCTTTACGCTGCCGTTCAGCGGCAGAATAAGTCTGAGTTTGCTGAACAGACGCAGAAGATACCGCTGTTGAGGGAGCAGAAGAAGATGGCAGAAGAGATTGAGACTGGAGCCACCCGCGAACGGCGACCCACCCCAACGCGCCAGCGCCCAGCAGCAGAATCAACACGAGCAAACTTCGCCCCAGCACCGTAACCTGTTTCCAGATCCAGCCTGACGCACCCTGCGTCGCAACCGCGATGGGATCAGTCTTTATCTGCTCCATAGAGGGCGAAGCCGCTACCGCCGTAGCAACAGCAGTGCCTAGGGGCGCAACGACCTGCGTTTTAAAAGCGCCCACGGTTTTAGAACCGTCATAAGCCATTGACGTTATGGCAGTAGAATTCTGCTGCACGGCAGCAACCCCATCGAGGGGCGGCGATGGCAGTTTTTGGGTAACGAGCGCCTCTAAATCTTGTAAAACCTGCTGAGCGGTGGTGTACCGATTCGCCACGCGATGGGCGACCATTTTATCTAGAATGACGGCTAAACCTGGGCTGACGTTGACTTTATCTCGCCAGTCAAAAGCCAGATGAAAGGCATCATAAAAGTCGGCCGGATCTTTGCCAATCAGCAGCACCAGTGCTGTAACGCCCAGTGCATAAAGGTCACTCGCCGCAGAAACTTGTCCCCGCCGCATTTGTTCTTCAGGTGAATAGCCTGGTTTACCAATCAGGGTCACGCTATCTTTGGCAGTATCCGCTGCGTTTTTGCTGTGTATTGCTGAAGCATTGACCGTGACTTCTTTAACGCCACCAAAATCAATCAACACAGGCAGGCGATCGCTATTTCGGCAAATCAGATTATCGGGCGACAGATCGCGGTGAATGACGCCGCGCCCATGAATATAGCTCAGCACAGGCAAAAGCTGAAGCAGCAGCGTAACCACTTCAGATTCGGCAAAGGTTTGGTTCTGACGGGCGCGATCGCGCAAAATGTCTTGGTAGGTCGGCCCCTCGGCGTAGTCCTGCACCAAAAACATCGACTGTCGCGTCGGCTCTGTAAACCACTCGCGAAACTTCGGAATTTGCGGGTGCTGAAGCTTGTACAGCACTTCGGCTTCACGGGCAAACAGCTCTTTGGCCTTCTCTAGGCTGTCCTGGTTTTCGGCAGCAGGAGCCAGCTCCTTCAGGACGCAGCGCTCATTAAAGCGATTGATATCCTCTGCTAGGTAGGTCTGCCCAAACCCACCGTGACCAATATCTCGCACAATTCGATAGCGATCGCCCACCACCTGCTCAATCAGGTCATTCGCCCCCAACAAAGGCACACCGCACTGATTGCAATAGCGGCTCGCAAGGGGATTAGAGTGGCCTTGATGACACAAGCGTGACCCTGACATGGGATTTAAATATTTAAGAGCATCGCCAACGAGACAATCGCCATCTTAGCGAAATACGACGTCCCTTAGCAGATAGGCTTTAGCCTACACCCAAAAGAGCAGGGCTAATTCCGGCTTCCCTCGCCCGTTCTGGGAGAGGGGAATATTCTCCATCATCATGATTACTCGATTGCCCACAAAGAGTAGGGGTATAGCGCCAAGCTAGAGTTGTAGTAGCGGTC
>JAGVDA010000246.1 GCA_020058975.1 Thermosynechococcus sp. WC_1
TCAGTAATACTGCCTGCTTCAGTGCCGCCAACCCCTTGAGAGAGCTGAAAGGAGCCTTGAAAAACCCCTGACGGATCCACATTTTCAACTTGAACCCCGACCCTTAGCACTGCCAGCCGATCTTGACTTAACACTGCATCGAAGAGTTCAGAAGTACTGCGACTATCGGCATAGTCAACACTACCTTTGACAGAAATATTGGTCTGACGAGAGCGCACAATGGGATAAGTCAGCCCTGCTTCTAAGGCAAAGGTTCGCCCGTTAATGCCAAAGGCTCTTAAATCGCCCCTAGGGTTTACGTTCGTATAGGAGCCATCTAGATTGAGGCGTAAACCGTCATTTCCTAAAGGTGCTGTGACGCTGACGCTGCCTAACGCTAATTCACTGGGGTTACTAAGGGAGGTTGCGCCTCGTAAGGTTAGTCGCTCACCTTCTTCTATGATCGAATTGAGCGAAACGCCAACTTGAGCGCGGAGTGGCCCGACTTCTTCTGTGCCGCGATTGGTGATTTCTGCAAAACCGTTGATGGGGTCGTAGGCTGCGCGTAGCAGTAAGGTTGAGGTGCCTAGACTGCTGCCTCGCCTCAGAACCGCTCTCGCTTTGATGCCCGCTAAATCATTAACCAAAAGCAGCGATCGCTCTAGGTCTTTGATCTGAAGCGGTCTAGATGCCAAGATTTTATTGGTGAACCCTTCAATACGCTCAAGCTGTGGCTTTGGCGCTCCCTCAAGCTCAATTTTTTCGATGTAGCCTTCAATAACTTGAATCCGGGCTTTGCCGTCGGTGATGGTCTGTTCCGGTACAACTGCAAAGGACAGCACATAGCCCGATTGTCGGTAAAGCTGAGTGACTTTGGTGGCGATCGCATACAGATCTGCCAAGCTGACATCCTTGCCAATCAGCGTCTCATAGAAGCTTAAAAACCGTTCTGTAGTGTAAACCGTTGCACCTTCAATCATCAAAGACTTGAGCTGAAGTTTCTGCTCATCTGCACCAGGCGGTGCAGAAAGATCTTCTCGCTGAGGCACTGCAATACCTGGTTGGGGCGCTGGGGCGCTAGGCGGCGGTAGCTGCTGTTCAATCCGACCAGGATCCGTCACAGTTTGAGCTTCACTGGATAATGCAAAATTCACCACACCAAAGAGGCTTAATGCAGCCACAAACAAGAAGTGGCTGCACAGCCGACTCAAAAAATAGAACTGCATGTTTACGAAAGTTTAAATAATGAGGTTAAGTTTGTTGTCCTAATTCATACAGCGCATTGATGTAATAAATGCATTGACTTGCCTAGAAGGTTTGGCCTAACGCAGTCAATCCTTTGTTGAACTAACCGATAGCCATTTCAGAAATGAGTTTTGCAACGTTTTAGACTAAAATCGGTTTTTGAACTCTCAATCTGTAGCACCTCTCTATTGCTCCAACAGTGATCGACATCACATCCAAACAAGATTGAGATCACCAATCAGTCAACAACTTATGGCATATTATCTTATTAGTGATTTATATCTTTTAAATCCTTAGTCTTTGTTCGCATCTACTGCTTCCAGCTACCAATTGTTAGATTATCCTCAGTAAAATCATTATGAAAGCCACTTTTCTTTATGCTGTTGGTGCCGTAGCGCTCGGCTTAATGGCTTCTATCCCGTTTGCCCCCTCTGCTCAAGCAGAACTTCAGTCCAACGCTCGATTTTTCTGTGGCAAAAGTCGTAATGCAGTAACAGGGGGCGTTATGCCTACCACCATTGCGCGAACGCAGCGGGGGAACGTGTTGATGATTCACTGGAAGTCTAACTTTTTCACCAATAGTCTGAGTGACTTTACGCCTGAAAGCCGCTGTATAGAAGTCTCTCGCCGGTTTCAATTCTTTTATAGCAAAGGGAATCTTACTTATCTAACCACGGGCAAAATTAACGATCAAAACGTTATTTGTGTCGCAGAAGAGTATGGCGGACCTTGCAAGGGTCTTCTGCTGACGCTTGAGCCAAAGGATAACCCACAGCAGGTACTGCGTGATTTGATGGATGTTAGAATTAACGCCCGAGGCCCTATTACCCGAGGAGCAGATTCTACCTATATTGATCTAGAAGAATTTTTGGATGCTGCACCCATTCAAGATGAAGCATTGTCTGCCTCCCCTTCTGTACAGAGTTTACCTCAAAATTAAGACTATAGAAAAACCGTAAATATTCAAAATACTCAGGTCATTCAGGAGAGTTTTGAGCATTATTGATGATAGATTCTACCTGGGCAATAGACACGTCTAGCCCTTGCGCAACGTTAGCTGGGCTTAACCCTAACGCTAGAAATCTTGGAATTAAGTCAAGCTTTGCTTTCAGAAGCATTGAGGCATCGAGCTGGCCTTTTACTAACCCTTTTACATACTTTATGTGAGGGATGCCTTGTTGAATGCGAGCATCTTCGGTTAAGGAGACGGCGTATTTTTTAGGGCGAATGCAAGAACCATACTGTCTTGCATAAACGTGCGTAAACTCTGCACCAAAAAACAGAATTTGCGAAGAATAAAATACCCAGGCGACAACAAACACTAAAGATCCCGCTGCGCCAAAGGCCGAGCTAAAGGTATTGTTTGCGAGATACAGTCCTAGAGCGTATTTCCCGATTGAAAATAACGCAGCTGTCATTAGTGCGCCAATCCAAACGTCGCTCCACACAATTTTTGCCTGGGGTAAATACTTGTAGATGAGTCCAAACAGCAGTGTCGTAAGAATAAAGGAGCCTACGGTGTTGAAAAGCTGCCAGGGCACGTTACCCCCGGGCAAAATGTTAATAAAAAGATGAGAAATTGCCACCAGAAAAGTATTGAGCATTAGTGAGGCAAGCAGTAAAAAGCCTATGCCGAGAACCATCAAGAAGGCCAGCAAGCGCTGACGAATAAATATACGAACGGCTTTGCCAGGTTTGGGTGCAACTTCCCAAATAGTGTTGAGGGCATCTTGTAGTTCGGTAAATACGCCAGAGGCTGCAAACAGCAAAATGCCAATGTTGATGATAGAGATAATGCCAGGGTTAGCGTTTTGGCTAATGTTGGCGATCGCCGTTTCAATCACCTGGGCACTTTGGCGACCCACCAGCCCTTGAATTTGGGCAACCAGTTCTCCTTTTGCGGCATCTTTGCCAAAAAATACGCCCACCATTGCCAGCGTAATGGTCAGTAGTGGCGTTAGAGAGAACACAGTGTAGTAAGCTAGCGCCGCAGCCAGTCTTGAGGCTTTATCTTCGTTCCATTCTTTGAAGGTTTGTTGGAGCAATCGCCAGATTTGCTTAAGACTCAATGTCCTGTCCCCCAATAATAGATTGATTCTATATCCTGTATAAATTGATGGATTGGGCGCAATCTATCGATCTACTGAAAAATGCGGTCATTACTACTGCATTTTTTGACCAAGCACTCCACAATAGAAGAGAACCTCAATTTATGGCATACAGAGGAAAACTGTGAGTAATACCAGTAACTTTAAAGAAGCCGTTCGGCAGGCCAAACAAAACGCGCTGGTTGGCCCCAACGTTATTCAAAACGCCTTACCCTTCGTAGGCGGTGGCTTAGTATTGACCGCATTTGGTGCGTGGGGCGGACTGGGTGTTCTACAAAGCAATCCCGCGCTGTTTATGCCGACCTTTATCGTCGCGTTCATCGCTGAAATTGCGCTCTTTTTTATCGCTCAAGGTGTGGCAGCTCGTGGCAACAATAAAGTTGCGCTGCCGCTGTTGGCAACCTATAGCTTACTTTCAGGGTATACCCTGGCAATGCTTCTTAATCTGGCGTTGCGCACTAATGGCGTTGGCATCACTGGGCTAGGCATTGCTGCCTTGAGCTGTGGCGTCACCTTTATTGCCGCACGCTCGATTGGCTCTAACCTCACAGAGACAGATGGCTTTGCCCTCACTAAGACCATCCAACTCGGGGTGATTGCCCTAGTTGTGGTTTTACTGGCTCAAGTCGGCTTTTCATTTTTCAACATCTACACGCCAAGCTGGTTAGAAATCGCTATCTCAGGGATTGGTGTTTTGCTCTTTGTGGGCGCTGCGGTGGTCGATTTTTTCATTCTTCCCCGTACCTATAAAGACGATCAGTACCTCCCTGCTGCACTGTCGATGTATTTGACCTATGTCAACCTGTTTGTGTTTATTCTGCGACTGCTGATTGCGCTCAATAGCCGCGATTAAAGCAGATTGCTAGAACGTTTCAAACGCCGATCTTTTCAAGAAGATCGGCATTTTTTATGGGTTGGCTCCATTCACAAACGCTTTACAATCATAGGTAGCGTAAAGCCTTACGGTATCTTGGTCAAAGCAGCGGCATCCATTTTGTTGACGTAAACCCCCATGACGGCGCAGACCCATAAAAAAGCAAAAGCTCTAAAGCCCACGAGCCAACGCCCTGCAAAGGCGCTTTGCAGTGAGTGTGGGCTTTGCGATACCTACTATGTTCACTACGTCAAAGAAGCCTGTGCCTTCATCAATCAGCAGATTTCGACGCTTGAAGAACAAACCCACGGACGCAGCCGTGATTTAGATGCCCCAGATGATGTGTACTTCGGCGTGCATCAGTCCATGATGGCAGCGCGCAAAACGGAGCCAATCGAAGGGGCGCAGTGGACGGGCATGGTTAGCTCGATCGCCATTGAAATGCTGAATCGCGGCATGGTAGAGGGCGTAGTCTGTGTCCAGAACACCAAAGAAGATCGGTTTGGCCCCATGCCCGTCATTGCCAGAACGCCAGAAGATATTTTGGCGGCGCGGGTTAATAAGCCAACCCTTTCGCCGAATCTTTCGGTGCTAGAGCAGATTGAGCAGTCGGGGATGAAGCGGCTGCTGGTCATTGGGGTCGGCTGTCAAATTCAGGCGCTGCGAGCGGTTGAAAAAGAGCTAGGGCTAGAAAAACTATACGTACTTGGGACGCCCTGCGTCGATAATGTGACCCGTGCGGGGCTGCAGAAGTTTTTAGACACCACCAGCCGATCTCCGAGTACGGTGGTGTACTACGAGTTTATGCAGGACTTTAAAGTGCATTTTAAGCATGAGGATGGCTCTACGGAGACGGTGCCGTTTTTTGGTCTTAAAACCAATCAGCTTAAAGATGTCTTTGCGCCTTCGTGCATGAGCTGTTTTGACTATGTAAATTCTCTGGCAGATTTAGTGGTGGGCTACATGGGCGCACCCTTTGGCTGGCAGTGGACGGTGGTTCGCAACGATACAGGTCAAGAGATGCTGAATTTGATTGCCGACCAGATCGAGACGCAGCCTGTGAATTCCGTGGGCGATCGCCATCAAGCCGTGCAGCAAAGCATCCCTGCCTATGACAAGGGCGTGACCTTACCCATGTGGGCGGCAAAACTGATGGGGGTGTTCATTGAGCGCATTGGCCCAAAGGGGCTTGAGTACGCTCGGTTTTCAATTGATTCTCACTTTACGCGCAATTATCTGTATGTCAAACGCAACTATCCCGAAAAGCTAGAGGCGCATGTGCCAGCGTTTGCTAAAAAGATTGTCAGTCAATATAAACTTCCCCAGTAAACTTTCCTAGCAGCTATGACCACTACAAGCAGCAATATTGAGTCACCTCCCTTTTTGTCAGGACTTCGGATTTTAGGCTATCAGTTTAAGCTGATCGGCTGGGCGAGTTTTTGGCTTAAGCTGGCGCTGGCGATCGCCGCCATTGTCATTGTGCTGTTTGCCTCCGCGACCTTAGGTGGTCGCCCTGCTGCCCCAGGTCAGCCTATACCGACCGCTGGAGCAGGAATCGGGCTTGGCATCCCATTCTTGATTGGCGGCGTGGTGTGTCTCTCCATTAGCGTGTACTGGAGCTTTTTTTATACGCGTCTGAGTCGTCGGCTGGTGAAGCCGAGTCCTAAAGGTCAGCCTTCTAAAAGTGAAACAACCAACTGGATTAGAGCTGCACTCATTACAGACTTAATTGGGATGCTGCTAATGGTGATTGGCGCTGAAAGCATTGGCGGTATTTTGTTTGGTAAAGCGCTTTCTCAGGGGGTTGGCTCCTTTATTAGCATTGACCCCACCCGCTTTATCCAGCCTGGAGATTTACTGATTATTTTGGGCAGCATTCACGGCATTACAGGTCTGTTTATTGGGTTATCGAGTTCGCTCTGGCTGCTCCAGCAGACTGCCATGCAGAAGCCTCCTGTAGTGTCTGAGGTCGCCGCTGGCAGAAATGACTGAGTTACCGCCTTTGTCTATAGAAACGCTATGGAGTATTCTTCGCGGCGAAATACCGGATGAGGGGGTAAATTGTCTCCTGTGGCACTGCCTGGGCTATCGTCATGACACAGAGGCGAACCAGTGGGATATCAGTGCTGTGTCTAAGGATTGGTCTAGTCAATATCCAGAGCCGCCAGATTTTATTGGGAGCCGCCCTGCAACAGTTAAGCTCACTCGCTCTATTCCGACCGAAGATAAGCAGCTTTTGAAGGAGCAGCTTGGGTTTTCAGGCTATAAGGTAGGGGAACTCAACCCTACCCTCACCCGTCGAGCGACTGCGGTAAGCTGGCTTTTGAGCTATATGCGTCAACAACCCACAGATGCGTAAAATCTTTTGCTCTATGAAAAGAGCTGTATTTTGGTCAATGGTCTTGACGATTCCCACGCATTCGCGCGAAGATGGAGTGCGTTAGGGGTTATAGCTCAGTTGGTAGAGCACTGCAATGGCATTGCAGGGGTCAGCGGTTCGAATCCGCTTAGCTCCATTGGTTGGGGAACCATACACAGTAAGGCTTTTGGGAGTTCTAAACAACTTCT
>JAGVDA010000163.1 GCA_020058975.1 Thermosynechococcus sp. WC_1
TGATGCTGCTTTATTTAGATGGATAGTAAAATCCTATGCCCCTTAAGTATTTCAAGCACTTGTTTTGATTTCGCCAACAGCATCAGATACGAAACCCAACTACGATACCTTTATCTTAAGTCGATTGCCGAAGCCGCCTTTGCCTAAAACCTTCCCCACGATAGAGCAAAAAAAAGGCAGTCATGGCTACTTTAGAAGCAGTACCAAACTGAGCTTTTTTATGAATACTGCTGTTGTCAATCGAAAAGCGATTTTCACACCACCAGAACCTACCCCTCAGCCAGGCTTTCCCATGCCGGAGCCACCAATGCCAGACCCTGCGCCGATGCCAGAGCCTCCTTTTCCCGAGCCTCCCATGCCAGAACCCAACCCGATGCCTCAACCACCTGTATTCAGCCTATAAAATTGTGGAAGTCTGAAAATGCCGAAGCCACCAGGCTCTTGGGTAGTCTTGCCAGACCGCTCAAAGCCAGAAGTCAAGGAACAAATCTGGGGAGTATCTGGAGGTGATTGAGCAGAATACTGAATAGATTAAGAGCTGTAGCATTTATACCACTGGATAAATTGCTCTAAACCTAGCTGAAGAGGAGTGCTGGGTTTAAACCCCGTTGCCTCCATCAGGTCGTCTACATCAGCAAAAGTGATCGGAACATCACCAGGCTGCATCGGCAGCAGATTTTTGCGCACCGATTTGCCCATGATCTGCTCGATGGTTTCAATAAAGGTGAGCAGTTCAACGGGAGTATGGTTGCCAATGTTGTACACCTTATAGGGAGCATGGCTAGCAGATGCATTGGCCTTGGGTGGCTGAGCCATTACGCGGACAATGCCTTCGACAATATCGTCGATATAGGTGAAGTCCCGCTGCATTTTGCCGAAATTGTAGACATCAATGGGACGGTCTTCGGCGATCGCCTTGACAAACTTAAAGTACGCCATATCAGGGCGACCCCAAGGGCCATAGACCGTAAAAAAGCGCAGCCCTGTGGTGGGAAAGTTATATAAATGGCTGTAGGAATGCGCCATTAGCTCATTGGCTTTTTTGGTGGCGGCGTAGAGCGAAATAGGGTGATCCACGTTGTCGGTTGTGGCAAAGGGGATTTTGGTATTTGCCCCATAGACAGAGCTGGATGAAGCGTAAACCAGATGCCCAATTTGGCTCTGGCGACAGCCTTCTAAAATATGAGCAAAGCCTGCAAGGTTGCTGTCGAGGTAGGCAAAGGGATTTTCGAGAGAATAGCGAACTCCGGCTTGGGCGGCAAGGTGAACGACACAATCGAACGGTTCGTCTTGGAACAGTTGGGCAATGCCGAGGCGATCGCCTAGATCCAGATACTGAAATTGAAACCGAGGGTGGGCGTAGAGCTGGGTGAGTCGCGCTTTTTTGAGGTTTACGTCGTAGTAATCGTTGAGGTTATCAATGCCGTAGACCTGCACCCCATCAGCGAGCAGCCGTTGAGCCAGATGATAGCCAATAAAACCCGCAGCGCCTGTGACTAAAACTTTCATTCTTTATCTCCTTGAAAAGAAAACGACAGATCGGAACAATTCAATGCCTGTATCACAGGATGTTTTGTGGCAGTGGGATAGTGAACCACACTGACGCAGCCTGGTTGGATGGAAAGACAACATGCACTGGACGGCAGACCCAGCATTGAATTGAGAAAAGACTGAATTTTGATGGAGTCTATGATCGCCAACCCTGTACTAAGACAATCAGCAGAAAAGTCGTAGTGGCTCAAAAGCGTCTGGAATGTGGCGATCGCGCTTTCAGAACTGCGATCACTAAGGCAAAAATCTAGAGGAATCTGGTTGAGAAAGGAAGGGATATTGGGCGGCTGGGTACGGCTATTAGAAGTCGTGGGCGTGGGCATGAGCAATAAACGTAAGCCTGTTTTACCCTCCTTTAGTTTTGGAAGGGTTTCGCCTAGGTGCTGAGTCAGGTTCATGGCTTCTAGGCGGACAGGCTGATGGGCATTGCCAGAAAAGGTCAGAAGGCTGATGCCACCATTCGACTGCTGCAAAGTATGGAAATAGGCTTCTGGCGGAAGCGTTTCGGGAGAACGGTTATGAGAAAGATGGAGTGCGGTGCCAATCAGGGCGCGAATGGTTCCGCCGTGGCTCACGATTAGGACGGTTTTGCCACGATAGCAGGGCAAAAGGTCTTGCCAAAACCGCCGCGCTTGGGCGTACAGGTCTTGAACTGGAAAGCACGGTTGTGTCAGGGTTGCAGTAACACCATGACTTGCAAGTGCAGTCTGAGGCGCAATCTGAAACTGGTGGGGATGCTCTCGCCAAGATTGGTAATCTGCGGCAAAGGTCTGACGCACGGTCTTAAAGGGCAATCCCTCCCAGGCGGGTAGGGAAATCTCTTTGAGGCAAGGATGGACTAAGAGAGAAGGTAAAGGCTTTTTTGCCGTTTCGAGCGCACTCAAAATGAGGGCGGCGGTTTCTTGAGTTCGCTGGAGGGGACTGGTGTAGAGGGTATCAATCGCCAAGTGACTCAATGCCTGCCCTGTGCAAGAGGCCATCCAGCGTCCCTTTTCGGTCAACACGGCATCGTCACTACAGCCTTGATAGCGTCCTTGGGCGTTGTAGGTGCTTTGACCGTGACGCACGAGAATGACACGGGTGGTTTGGGGAGTAGTCTGCATGGCTGTCTCTAACGCAATGAACAGGAGCCTTAAAAACTAAAGGTGGTACGCACTGCCCCAACAAACAGGGGAGATGAATCGGCTTTGCCCTCTGGATTTGTGACCATCCAACCGCCGAGGGTGAGGGCAATATTTTTCTGGATTTGGATGCGATAGAAGGCTTCGAGATGGAGCGAGGTGCCCGAATCGACAAGGGCAGCGCCATCTTCTTGAAAGCCGTTGCGGAAGGTCTGAGGCGGCTGACCGACAATCAGTGCGCCAAGGTTGCCTTTTTTGCCGAGGTCTGGGAATGCGGCGGTGATACCCCAGTTGAAGATGCTGGCCTGGGGGGTGTTAGGAAGATCGGTGGCGGTTGCCTGAGTTAACCCAACCCAGCCCCCCAAAGCAATGTGGGAATTGAGCTTAAAACTGGTTTGGAAGCCTAGGGAATTGGCATGGACGGCTTCGCTTTCGTCATCGAAGGGGTCGTTGGCGATCGCGCTGCCTGTGCTGGTATCCAGGCCGTTGTAGGAGTGGACATAGGTGAGGCCAATGCCTAAAGCTTTAGTGGGTTTGTAGGTTAACTGGGCGATCGCGCTGTAGGCGGTATCTGCATCGGTGGCGAAGGGATCTGTGCCAGGGCTGGTGAGATAGCCTGCGCTGAGGCTGAGCTGCTTGCTGAATTCATGGGTGAACCCAATCCCAACACCTTCGCCCTGGCGATAGATGGGGTTGCGCTGCCCAAACCGAGACAGAGAACCCTTAGAACTTCCGCTGACGTAGGGACTTAGGGTATCGGCAAAGTCATTGAGGCTACCGCCAACCCCTTCGAGGTAGACCGTGGTGCGACGGCTGATGGGAAAGGTATATTCCAGCCGACTCAGTTCAAATTGACCGCCGCTGTCTCCTTGAAAGGAAATGCGGGCGAGATCTGTATCGGCAATGCGGTCGGGTCGTGGAGTGCTGACGGATTGAAACCGAACTCGGAGGAGATCGCGGCCTGTAAAGCTGGTGTCTAGGTTGAGGCGCACTCGATAGCCCGTGTCTGGCCCTGTGTCTGACGCTTCACTCCCTACCCCAATGATGGAATAAAGCACTTCGCCCTCCAGTTGAGTGGTGGGGTTAAACGGGCGATCGGGCGGCGCTGGCGCTGGGGAAGGCAGCATTAGGGTAGCTTTAGCGTTCACAAGCGTTTCAAGTTCAGCCACGGTCGGGTTTGGATTTGATGCGTTGCCCAGACGATTTTCTGCTGACAGCAGTGGCGCTGCAAGCTGATCTACAGACGCAGGCTGCGCCTTGAGGGGATGAGCGGTGAGTTCGACAGCGGCGAGTCCCATGCTAAAGCCTCCTAGGTAGTGCCAAAACGGTGCAAGGGTCATGTCTAGTTGAGCAGGTAGGGCTGCGGATCAAGGGGCGATCTCCGTTGCTGAACACCCCCTCCACCGACGGAAGATTGCAGAGCATACAGGGCGGCATATCGTCCCCCTAGGGTCAGCAGTTGACGATGGGTGCCCTGTTCTAGAAGCTGACCGTTTTCGAGATACAGAATGAGGTCTGCCTGTTCGATGGCCTTGAGGTTGTGGGAAATCAAGAAGGTGGTACAGCCTTGGGTCAGGCGGGTGAGGGCTTCATTCACCTCATGTTCGTTTTCTTGGTCGAGTCCCGTGGTGGGTTCATCCAAAATCACAATGGGCGATCGCCGCACGGCGGCACGGGCGATCGCAATGCGCTGGCGCTGACCGCCGGAGAGGGTAGCACCACGCTCTCCTAAGATGGTGTCGTAACCTTGGGGTAAGGCTTGGATGAAGTTGTGGGCGTTAGCGAGACGGGCGGCGGCTTCGATTTCGGCATCGGTGGCTTCTAGACAGCCGTAGGCAATGTTGTCTCGCACGCTCACGGCAAACAGCACGCTCTCTTGCAGCACTATGCTGATCTGCTGCCGCAGAGAGTCTAGGGTATATTCCCGCAGGTCGTGCCCGTCGATTAAAATTTGGCCTTCGAGGGGGTCGTAAAACCGCAGTAGTAGGCTAACGAGGCTCGACTTGCCGCCGCCCGATGGCCCGACTAAAGCCACCTGCTGTCCGGGCTGGACGGTAAAGCTAATTTGGCGAAGCGTAGCGGCGGTTCCTGTGTCGTAGGCAAAGCTCACGTTATTAAAGCGCACGGTTCCTTCAAAGGGGCTTGCTGGCCTTGCGCCTCGCAGATCTCGGATGGTGGGGACGGTATCGAGAAGATCCACAATGCGTTCACCGGATGCGGTGGCTTTAGCGATTTGTGCCGTGTATTTGGCAAGCTGGCGTAGGGGCTTAAAGGCGGTTTTGAGATAGGTGATAAACACCAGTAAGTCGCCTGGGGTGACGGCCTTTTGCATCACAAGCTGTACGCCGCGCCAAAGGATGAGAGATGTGGCGATCGCCACCAGTATCTCCACGGTGCGCTCTAGCCCTGCCGAGAGCTTTTGGGTCTGGGCACCTTCTTTGAGGCTCTTTTTGTTCTGCTTGGCAAAGGCACCCTCTAGCATGGTTTGCAGAGAGAGCGTCTGCACCACTTTGATAGCGCCAATGGCCTCCGCCGCCTTAGCCGCCATTGCGCCTTCGCGCTTGCGCTGGGTACGAGCGACAGTTTGGATGCGCTGAGTGGTGTAAATTGAGGCGACGATAAACAGCGGGAAAACGGCGATCGCAATCAGTGCCAGCTCTAGGTTCATCCAGACCATCACCCCCAACATGCCAAACAGGGTGAGCAGATTGGTCAAGAGAGGTAAAGCGGCGGTTACGGTGGCCTCCCGCAGCCGCTCAATGTCGTAGGTGACGCGGGTGATGAGGTCGCCGCTTTTGGCTTTGCTATGGAAAGCTAGGGGCAGCCGCTGAAGATGGCTGTACAAATTTCCGCGAATTTCCGTCATGACGTGGGTGGCGGAGATCGCCATTCCTACGGTGCTGAAGTAGGCCATTGCGCCCCGCAAGATCGCCACCGCTACCAGCCCCAGACAGAGTAAAGACAGCAGTGTGACGGCAGAAATTTGCCCCAAAACCGGAACCGGAGCGGGCTGAAACCCTTTGAGCAAAATGTTGTCAAACATAAACTTGAGGGGCCAAGGCTCCAGCAGCCGCAGGGCTGTTTCTAGCAGCAGCGCCACGCAGGAGAAAATCAGCAAACCGCTCTGTTTTTGAATTTGCGGCCAAAAGCGACGAACCAAGCGTCCCAGACCGGGCAGCGTTTCTTTTAGTTTTTTGGGACGACGACTCATGATGGTACTCCCAGCAGCTAAACGGATGGGCTGTAGCGATCGCTGAGGTAGCGATTAATGCGGCGATCAGCGGCAATGAGCATCTGCTCTAGCCAAGGCGGACGCTGCCCAAAGCTGAGGCGGCGCACAAAGGGACGTAGATATCCCTGATGGCGGCGCTGCCCCAAACGGCGATAGCGCTTTTGGAAGTATTTGTCTTCAGTGACGTTCCACTTTTGACGGAAATGCTCTAGGCTCGCTAGCTCCCAGGCATCGCTCCAGCGCAGCATAAAATAGGGTAGGTCAGACCATTCCAGTCCCCCAGGTACATAGGTCACAACTGAGGCTGGCTCACAGTAAATTTTGCCGCCAGTATTTGCTACCGCCATGCAAAAGTCGATATGCTCACGGGTGCTGAGCAGGGCTTCATCGAGCAGGCCAATCTGGTCAAAAATATTGGTGCGCACGAGCATACAGTGAAACTCTGCAAACTCGCACTGCTGCCGCTGGAGTTGACTCTGCACCTCTGCCACAGGGCGATTCACAAAGTAGTGCTTTTCGTGGACGCGCCGCTTGGTTTTGGTTTTCCCTGGCTTTTGGAAGGTTTCGATATGCGCTTCACCGCCTGCCAGGTGGATGGTTTGGTGCAGCGGCTGACCAATACAGGTGAGGGGACAAACCACGGCGGCATCTGTCTCTTGGGCGCACTGCAACAGTGGGTTCAGCCAGCCCGATGTCATCGCGATGTCATTGTCCACAAAGGCAACGTAGGGCGTTTTGACCTGGGCGATCGCCAAGTTCCGCGCCTGGTTAGGCGACAGATACTGCTCGGTGCGGATGAGCGTAAAACCCTTGGATTGAGACTGCTCTGCCAGATAACGCTGAACATTTGTGGGGGAATTACCATCTATATAAATCAGGTCAAAGGGCGTTTCGGTGTAGGCATAGATACTTTCGAGAGATTCGCGGCTATAGCTAAACCGCTCCCGTGGCGAAACCACGAGGGTTACTTGAGGAGAATTCATAGAGATAACCTCTGAGATAACGCTGATTAGTTTGCTGATTAGAGCCTTTAGCTGACGAACTCAAAGTCACGAATGGAAGGAGATGCACCATTACTAGAAGAATCAAGGCTTGAGGGATTCAGCACCCGCTCATAGACCTGCTGCCAGTTGCGCTGCTCCACTGCTGGGGCAAGCTGCTGGGTGACTTTTTGGTAGGCGGCTTGCCCTAAGGTTTGGCGTAGCTCTGGAGACTGTGCAAGCTGCAGAATGGCTTCTGCAAGGTTCTCGGCATCCATCGGCGGCACCAGCAGCCCGTCGGTGCCGTGGTCTAAGATGTCGCCGATCGCATCTACGGTGGTGCCAACAATGGCTCGTTTCGCCAGCATGGCTTCGAGCATGGCGTTGGGGCAGCCATCATGGAGCGACGGAATCGCAAAAATATCCAGGTGTGGCAGATAAGACAGCGCGGTGGTGTGGTCTACTAGACCCGTGACGACTAGGCGATCGCCCAACCCGCTATCTGCCATTTGCTGTAGCCAGTAGTCCTTCTCGCGCAGAGCGTAGTCTCCGACAAACAGCAGGGTAAGTTCCAGTTTGTCTTGGAGCGATCGACAGGCTTCGAGCAGATACTCAATTCCTTTTTTGTCTCGAAAGCGCCCCACCGAACCAATCACCACGCCCCGCAGGTTTTCAGTAAGAGCTGGAGTGGGTAAATCTGTAAAGTCAATGGGCACAATGGAGTTCCAAAAGACCGAGGAGCGGTGGGTGACGGCAGGGGTCAACACCTGAGCGCGGGTCTGGAGATCTTGGCTGACGTAGGTTGTCCAGTCAGAATTTTCCAGCGTCCAGATGAGCTGGCTGTGGAGTTTTGCCCCAAAGATATGCTTGTGCAGGTCGCTGCCGCGAATGCTGCTGATGATGGGCACGCCCTGCTCTTTGGCTAGGAGCGTGGTTAAAAATCCGGTTTCGCTAATAAAAAGCTGTGGAAGAGGTCAAAATGATGCCGATGGTGCA
>JAGVDA010000323.1 GCA_020058975.1 Thermosynechococcus sp. WC_1
GGCTTGATGGGAAGAAAAGTAGTGGCGGCTAAGGCAACAGCGATCGCCATTCGTTCAAATTCTCTTGCTTGGGGGTGACTGAAGCGTTTACGATGGAGTCATGTCATACCCTACTTTGACCCATCCAGATACTTCTCCTATTGTCCTTGTGATCGCCCCTGCCCAAGTTTTTCGTGGCGCTCAGCTTTTGCAGCAGGCGGGGTCAATCATTGCCCGTCTGGGTTCCCGACCGCTAATTGTAGGGGGGGTGCGATCGTTGGATGCCGTGCGCCCCTCCCTCCAAGGTGCGCTAGAGCAGCATTCCCTCATCAGTAGTGAAGTCTCGTGCAAAAATGCCTGCACCGATAAAAACCTGAAGCGGCTTAAGCAGGCGGCTACTGCCCACAAAGCAGACGTAGTGATCGGGGTCGGCGGCGGCAAGGTGCTAGATGCTGCTAAGCTGCTCGCCCATCAGTGCGGCTTGCCCATTGTGACCATCCCCACCTCGGCGGCAACTTGTGCGGCTTGGACTGCTTTATCAAATGTATATACAGAAACCGGAGCCTTTCAGTATGACGTAGGGCTACTGCACTGCCCCAACGTACTGCTGCTCGATTACAACATCATTGCGACGGCTCCTGTGCGTACGCTCATCGCGGGCATTGGCGATGCCTTGGCAAAGTGGTATGAAGCTTCCGTAAGTAGTGGGCATTCTCAGCAGACGATGATTATTGCTGCGGTACAGCAGGCGCGGGTCTTGCGAGATATTCTGCTGCAAAAATCAGCAGAGGCCATTGCCAACCCTCAGTCAGCCGCATGGCAAGAAGTGGTAGATGCCACAGTGCTGATGGCAGGTGTGATTGGGGGCATTGGTGGTGCCCAGTGCCGCACGGTTGCAGCCCACGCCGTCCATAACGGGCTAACGCACCTGGAAGGCAATCACTCGAGTTTGCACGGCGAAAAAGTCGCCTACGGTATTTTGGTGCAGCTCCGGCTTGAAGAGATGCTGCAAGGCAGTCAGTTAGCCGTCACAGCGCGTCAGCAGCTCACCAAGTTTTATCAAGAGATTGGTCTACCGATAACGCTGACCGATCTAGGGTTGGGGGGTATCGCGCTCAATCAGTTGCAACAGGCGGCTCAGGTTGCCTGTCTGCCTGGTTCAGATTTACACCATCTACCCTTTGCCGTTACCCCTGCGGAACTGCTGGCGGCGATGGTTTCGACCACTGCGCCGACCCATCTCAGCTCGGGTTCAGAGCCGATGGCAACGCACCTTCCTTCCCACCCCATTGCCGCCCACGAGAATTAGGAATGACTTTAGATTGGATTAGTCCGGCAGAACGCCTGAAGGCGCTCCCTCCCTACGTTTTTGCGCGTCTAGATGAGCTAAAAGCCAGTGCCCGCGCCCAAGGTATTGACCTGATTGACCTTGGTATGGGCAACCCCGATGGGTCTGCCCCACGAGAAGTAATTGATGCGGCGATCGCCGCGATGGAAATCCCCAGCAACCACGGCTATCCGCCCTTTGAAGGCACTGCCAGCTTTCGTAAAACCATCACCGATTGGTACAACCGCCGCTACCAGGTGGAGCTAGACCCTGATGGTGAAGCCTTGCCACTCTTAGGCTCTAAGGAAGGATTAACCCACTTAGCTCTGGCCTACATCAACCCTGGGGATGTGGTGCTGGTGCCTAACCCAGCGTACCCGCCGCACTTTCGCGGACCTGCGATCGCAGGGGCAGACCTGCACCCCATGCTGCTAACGACGGAAAATGACTGGCTGATTGATCTGGGCAAAATCCCTGAAGATGTGGCGCGACGGGCAAAGATTCTGTACTTTAACTACCCATCTAACCCCACGGCGGCAGTAGCACCCCGCGATTTTTACGTGGACATGGTGAGGTTTGCCAAAAAATACGAAATTTTGCTGGTGCATGACCTGTGCTATGCGGAGCTGGCCTTTGATGGCTACCAGCCCGTGAGCCTGCTCGAAATTCCTGGCGGAAAAGACATTGGCGTAGAGTTCCATACCATGTCTAAAACCTACAATATGGCGGGTTGGCGCGTGGGGTTTGTGGTGGGCAACCGCGATATTATTCAGGGTCTACGCACCCTCAAAACAAACCTAGATTACGGCATTTTTTCGGTACTTCAAACCGCTGCTGAAACGGCGCTTAATTTGCCCGATAGCCACTTGAAAATGGTGCAGAAACGATACTGCGATCGCCGTGATTTTCTGATTCAAGGCTTAGAAGAACTGGGCTGGAGTATTCCTAAAACAAAAGCCACCATGTACCTTTGGGTGCCCTGTCCGGTCGGCACTAGCTCAACAGATTTTGCCCTCAAGCTGCTCCAAGAAACGGGTATTGTCGTCACGCCTGGAAATGCGTTTGGCTCCGGTGGCGAAGGCTATATGCGCATTAGCTTAATTGCAGACCAAGATCGGCTTGAAGAAGCACTAAGTCGGCTAAGACAGGCTAATATTACCTTCAACATGCAGACGGCCTAATGAGCGTTAGACCTCAAAGTCTTCAATGCTTGGAGAAACATAATTAATTAAGATTTATAGCTGCGAGAATCTCAATATCAGTTATTTTTCTTGCAAGCGTTCTCAACATTTCCCAATCTCTTGAAGGAGTTGCTCAAGTCATTGATACACCTACAGACTCAATGCCCGTTTACGCCACCTACAGGCAAGAATTAATTCGCAAAGGATGGCTACCCGTTCCCCAAAAGTTTGGAATAAGATTAGGCATGCCTGAAGTTGTTTGCGGTGCAAGCGAGCGTTTATGTACAGCTTACTGGCTTTACTCGAAACCAACCCAGAATAGAGAACGAAAATTTATCCTTTGGGGAACGCTTCGAGGTCTTGTAGTGGCTCCCTACCTTGATAACTCAGCGATATAATAGAACGAAATACAGCACGAGAATCTAAAATTAGCTAACAGCCTTAAGCACTTTAAGTAAATATTCGTTGTCCTATGACTGCAAAAGAACTTGTGATTCATGCTCTCAAGAAGCTACCCGAAGAAACTTCTATTGAGGAAATTTTGGAGGAAATCGAGATTCTTGCGGCAATTCAACAAGGAGAAGACGCTGCCAATGCTGGACGGGTCGTTTCTCATGAAGAGGTTAAGGTCATGGTTGCATCATGGGCTTCAAAATAGTTTGGACAGAGCCAGCGCTTGATGATCTTCGTGATATTTGCTTGTACATTGCAGCTAAAGACCTTGATTCATCCGAAAGAATTGGCGAAGATATTTTGAATCATGTTGGACTTTTAGAGAAATTTCCATTTGTTGGGCCAACATATCCTCGTAGTTCATCCGGTCGAGTTCGCGAGATTATTTGCAGAAATTATCGAATATTCTATCGAGTGAATGAAGAGCATAAAAATGTTGAAATTCTCACGATTTGGCATTCGTCAAGAGGTAAACCTACCACTCTTCTCTAATTACTGTACGTAGCGGAGTGAATCGCTCTACTCAGCCCCAAATAAAGCCGAAACTTTGGCTTTCATCCGTGCCGCTTCACTTTCAAAAACAGGCTCTGAAGGGTCTTCTTTAATTAAAGATTCGCCAACAAGAATCGCTTTTGCTCCGGCTTTGGCAACGGTTTGAACATCAGCCAATGTATGTAAGCCTGACTCGCTGACGATCAAAATTTCTTTCTCTAAAATGACCTGCTGCCGCTGAGCAATCAGATCGCAGGTGATATCCAGCGAGACCGAGAAGTCCTCTAGGTTACGGTTATTGATGCCCACTAACTCAACCCCTGGCAGCGCCAACACCCGATCCAGTTCTGCTAGGGTATGTACTTCAACCAGCGCCGTCATCCCGACAGACTTTACGATTTTGAGAAAATAGGTTAGGTCTTGATCTGGCAAAATTGATGCAATCAAAAGAATCGCATCTGCCCCCCGTGATCGCGCTAGATAAATTTGATAGGGAGACAGCACAAATTCTTTACACAGCAGCGGAATCTGTACAGCTTGACGAATCTGCCTAAGATATTCAAAGCTGCCCTGGAAAAATGCTGCATCGGTCAACACCGAAAGACAACTTGCCCCAGCGGCTGCATAAGCTTGCGCAATTTCAACCGGGTTAAACGCTTCTCGAAAAACTCCTTTGCTCGGCGATGCCTTTTTAACTTCAGCAATGAGTGCAGGGGAGGTTTTGCCGTGACGGAGTGCTTCAAGAAAATTGAGGGGCGCAGGTGCATCAACGAGCTGTTTCCGCAGATCTACCAGCGGCACCGTCTCGCGCATTTTGTCGATTTCTTTGTCTTTATGCCAGACAATTTTTTCTAGAATATTGCGCGGCTCCGCGTCATCGGCCTTAATTTTGTAGCTTAAGGCTTCAACCGCGATCGCAGGATTGGGGGGACGACGACGAATTTGCATGGTTCGGGTTGATAACAGGTTAATTGAGTTAAACAAAGACTTTGAGCGAAACGCTAGTACCGAATACGCGGGTCAATATAGGCGTTAATAATATCGATCGCAATGCTGGCAATCACCACAATTACCGCAAAAAATACAATAATTCCCTGCACAGTCGGGTAGTCTCGCATCGAAATCGCCTCATACAAGCGATTACCCAGCCCAGGCCAAGAGAACGTTACTTCCGTGAGTACAGCACCGCCCAGCATGGCGGCAAGGGTCAACCCTAACACTGTTACCACCGGAATCAATGCATTTCTAAGCGCGTGAACCAGCAGCACCCGTCGCTCAGGAATGCCCCTTGCCCGTGCGGCCTCGACATAATCGGCCTTCAGGGTTTGCTTAAGGTTGACCCGCACAATCCGCTCAAAAATGCCGCTGAGGACTAGACCCAAAGAAAAACAGGGCAGCGCTAGGTAATACAAAGACATGCCAAACGCGCCAAAATCCCCCGATAGCAGACTATCTACCGTAAACAACCCTGTCATGCCCGTTGGCGGTAAAGAAGTAACCGGAAAGCGCGTCCCCAGCGGAAACCAGCCCAATTGGACTGAAAAAATGAGCTGAAACAGCATCCCCACCCAAAAGAGCGGCACAGAATAGGTAATGATGCCAAAAATGCGGCCTGCTGCATCTAGGGGCGTATTCGGTCGGGATGCCGATAGAATGCCGACGCCCACGCCGATGATGAGGGCGATCGCCATACTAAAAATTGCTAGTTCCGCCGTTGCTGGAAAGAAATCCCGAATAATATCCCACACCGTCTGCCCTCGGCTGGATAGGGAGGTGCCTAAGTTGAGGCTCAGCAAGTTGCCCAGATAGTGCAAATACTGCACCCAAATCGGATCGCCTAGCCCAAGCTGCTGTCGCACCAATGCCTTTTGCTCCTCTGGCGCGCGGGGACCCAAAATGGCATCCACAGGGTCGCCTGGGGTCGCTCGCAGCAGCAAAAACACGACGGTGGTAATCGTCCACACCATCAGCGGAGCCAACAGCAGCCGCGAGAGTACATAGTATTGCAGCGCACGAATCCGAGACATGAAGCAATTTCTCTGGGGTTTACTTACTCAGCGTCCAGAACGGGAACTGCTGGCTGGGCTGAAGCTGAATGCCTTTAATGCCTTTTTGGGCAAACACATAGTCTTTTTTCTGCCACAGCGGAATGTAGGGCACGTCCTTTGCCAGAATCGCCTGAAGCTCTGTCAAAGGCTTGAGCCGCTGTTTAGGGTCACGGATTTGGCGCTGCTGGTCAATCAGCTTATTGGCGCGATCGCTGTAGAAAAACGAACCCCAAGACTGGCTTTGTCCCTTTTGGCAGCCCGTTTTGACCGAACCCTTCTCACAGGCTAAAAACGGCTGAAGGTAGGTATCTGGGTCATAATAATCCCCCGCCCAGTCCAGCATAAACATGGGGTAAGTGCCCTTGTCTAGGTTTTGGTAGGCCGTTGCCGAATCAACGCTATTCACGTCAAGCTGCACCACATCACTGTAGCCTTGACCCACCATTGCCTTAATCGTAGCTGCCGCGACCCCATCGCTGGTGAGGTTAGAGCGATACCAGAGATTCAGCTTAAGGGGTTTGCCAGGGCTATAGCCGGAGTCTTTGAGTAAACCGCGAATTTGATCTTTGCCCAGCTTTTGCTGCTGCTCTTTAAAGACGGGCTGGCTGATCCCTTTAAAAATGCTTGGCACCAGGGTATAGAGAGATTCTGCTTGGCCTCTGAAGACCCGATTATTCAGCACGTCTCGGTTAATCATGGCGGCGAGCGCCTGACGTACCTTTACCTTAGAGAGCGCTTCATCTCTGGTGTTGAGCATCAAGAAGGTAATAAAGTTGCTAGGCCCACTAATGGCCTGCCAGTCGCCTTTCTTCGCGTCATTCTCTAGTGCCTGGATTTGGTCAGGATCTAAAGACTGATAGGCGACATCAATCGATCCCGTGCGGAAGGCGTTAAATAAATTTGCAGGGCTTGAGAAAATTTGGATATTGATGCCCTTGTTGGTCGGCTTTGTATCCCAATAGTCTTCAAAAACTTCGAGACGAATCGAATCACCACCCACTTTCACCAGCTTGTAAGGGCCTGTCCCCACAAATTGATTTGGCAGAAACTGTCCGGCTCCCTTCTTATAGGTTTTAGGAGACACCGCAACCAGCCCAGAAAAAGCCAGCAGGTTTGTAAAGGCCGCAAAGGGCTTTTTGAGGGTAATGGTTAGCTCTAAGTCCCCTGTCGCCTGTACAGACTTCACCGGATCGCTGAGCAGACCCGCAGGGTTGCCGCCATTGGCAATAAAGCGCTCTAGCGAAAAGGCCATTGCTTTGGCATCAAAGGGGGTGCCATCGTGGAACTTCACGCCTTTGCGGAGTGGAATGGTGTAGACCAATCCGTCTTCGCTCACCTTGGGCAGTGCCGTCGCCAGCTTTGGCTTGAGCTTGCCGGATCCTGGCTCGTAGTCGTAGAGGCGATCGCCCAAGTTATACAGCAAATTCCCTGAAAACACTTCGTAGGAATCTGCTGGGTCGAGGGTGCGAAACTTCGCGGTGGTGCCAATGACCAGGCGATCACTCCCCGTACCGCCGCCAGGGGGCGTCGATTTACCGCAGCTCGTGGTCAAAAATAGGCTGAGGCCAGCGACTAAGGTACCTAGCCGATAAGCGGAAGTTTGAGGGCTTAGGGCGGTGCGGGAGAAACGCCCCATCAGCGACCGATGAATCTTGTGGGTCTGTAGCAAAGTAGACAAAGACTAAACATCTCTAGCAATCACAATACATTAAGGGATCATTTGCATCCCTTTCAATTATTTGTGCGTAATTTTTCTGTTGCCTGGGTCGTGAGAGCCAAACAAGTTTGGGGCAGAATTTCAGAACTCACTCAAAACCAAGACGCTGCTTTAGGATAGAAGTATTAAGTTATGTAACTTTACTTCGTGCCTTTTTTATCTGGTCTAAATAAATCCCACCCACCCTCTCGCATTGTCGTGATTGGGGCAGGCATTGGCGGCTTAACGGCGGCGGCGCTCTTGGCACATCAAGGCTACTCCGTCCTTATTGCAGATCAGGCTTGGGTACCTGGGGGCTGCGCCTCAACCTTTAAGCGCAGAGGCTTTACCTTCGATGTCGGGGCAACTCAGGTGGCGGGGCTAGAGCCTGGCGGCATTCACCACCGCATTTTTGAAGCGTTAGACATGGATCCCCCAGAAGCCACCTTCTGTGACCCTGCCTGTGCAGTGCTGTTGCCAGGGGAAACCCAGCCCATTCGCGTCTGGCGCGATCCTGAGCGTTGGCGGCAAGAGCGCCAGAAGCAGTTCCCTGGTAGTGAGCCATTCTGGCAGTTTCTCAATCAGCTCTTTGAGGCAAGCTGGGCATTTCAGTCCCGCGACCCTGTGATTCCACCCCGCAGTATTGAGGATATCTGGCAAACCACAAAGGCACTGCGGCCTCGCACCCTCATTACGGTACCCCACATTTTTTCGACAGTGGGGGATGCGCTGCGAGCCTATGGCTTAGAAGGCGATCACCGTCTTAAAACCTTCCTCGATCTTCAGCTCAAGCTTTACTCTCAGGTGGGTGCAGACGAAACGGCATTGCTTTACGCCGCCACCGCCCTAGGCGTTTCCCAAAGTCCCCAAGGATTATTTCACCTTCAGGGCAGTATGCAGGTACTGAGCGATCGCCTAGTTACAGCCATCAAACGAGACGGTGGCAGTCTACGGATGCGTCACCGTGCCAAAACCATTCATGTCAAAAACGGTAAAACCACAGGCGTTACGCTCGAAAATCTCAAAACTGGGGAATTAACCGTTGAAGCCGCTGACCATGTGATTGCCAACGTGACGGTTCAAAATCTCATGGATCTATTGGGCGACCATGCACCGACGGGCTATCAACGTCGCGTTGATAAACTGCCTCAGTCTTCCGGTGCCTTTGTCATTTATTTGGGCGTTGACGCAGCGGCGATTCCGGCTGACTGTCCACCTCACCTTCAGTTTTTGTACGACTACGACGCTCCTATTGGCGAAAATAATTCTCTGTTTGTCTCAGTTAGCCAGCCCCAAGACGGTCGCGCACCCGAGGGTAAAGCCACCATCATTGCTTCTTCGTTTACCGATCCCAACCTGTGGAGCCGTACTGAAGATTACGAACAGCTTAAAAAAACTTATGCAGAAACGGCGATCGCCCGACTATCGCAATACTTTGACTTGAACCCACACACCATCCTGCATCAAGAAGCAGCCACGCCCAGAACCTTTGAGCGATTTACAGATCGCAGCTTGGGTATTGTTGGCGGCATTGGGCAGCGCATTAATACTTTTGGGCCTTTTGGATTTGCCAACCGAACCCCGATTCAAAACCTTTGGCTAGTGGGAGATTCTACCCATCCCGGCGAAGGCACCGCAGGCGTAAGCTACTCTGCGCTCACCGCCGTTGGGCAAATTATGACCTAGAGACAGACCTATCAGCGTAAAGTACACTGAAATGCGAAAACGCTGTTCAGAGAATTCTTGAAGGTCAGACGGCATGGCAGACGCAGATGCAGGCACATACTCTGATACCCGAGTCGTTTCAATGCTCGATCGCCGCAGACAGCTCAAACGACAGCGGCGAAATCAGTTTTTAAAGAAGACTTGGCGAACAACAGCTATTTTGAGCTTCACCCTAGGGCTAGGGTGGCTATTTAACAAACCCGGATGGCAAATCAAAAAAGCCAGCCAAGTTGAAATTTCTGGTAACAGCCAACTATCAACTCAGACCCTTGAAACCTTCTTGCCGCTGACGTTTCCAACCTCTTTATTAAGAGTAAGACCTGCTGACATTAAGGCAATGCTAGAGCAAA
The DNA here is from genome assembly GCA_020058975.1 of Thermosynechococcus sp. WC_1. Lineage (GTDB taxonomy): Bacteria > Cyanobacteriota > Cyanobacteriia > Thermosynechococcales > Thermosynechococcaceae > JAAURS01. Next base: position 9,252 of record JAGVDA010000323.1, read on the forward strand.
ACACCCATGCAGATCAGGTGTTGGTTTATCGGCAGCTCTTCCCACCCCGCATCATTGTCAGAATTCAGGAACGCCCACCCGTTGCCCTGACCACCTGCACTAACTGCCTTCTTGTCTCTCAAAGTTCAGCCTCTGCTCAACCCATCACCATTGGTCCTGCCGATCAATGGCTTATTGATGACCGAGGCATTGCGCTCCCCTACGCAAGCTACCCCAAGCTAGGTCAAACCCTTAAAGCACCTGACCTTGTTTTGAGTGGATATTTCAAGCCCTTAGAGGCTCAACGCGCCAAAGCCATTTCACTCAAAAATGTTGCGAAACAGCCCACCTCTACCCTCGTTGCCCTAGATTCGAGTACCCAAAATGAATGGCAAGCGCTGTATTTACCGCTTCGCAGAAGCCCTGTCAAAATTCAGCAGGTAGATTGGCAAAAAAACAATAATTTAAATCTTAAAACGGACCTAGGGGTGGTTCAGTTTGGCCCCTTTAGCAATAGGTTTTCAGAGCAGCTTAAGGCTTTAGATCGCATGCGCGCATTACCTCAAACGGTAGACGCCAAAAACATTAAGTTTATTAATCTTGAAAATCCTAAAAATCCGGTAGTTGAGCTGAATAAAGTCCCCTCACCCCCTAAACTTCAGGAAAATCCATAATCTTTGACAAAATGATGTATCCAGCAATACAGTGGCTTTCTAGGATAGGCAGCATATCTTTTATGGGCAGTTGATGCTCTATTTGATTGGTTTTCCGATAGACTTACCCTATAGTTGAGTTACCGAATCCTCCCGGTTTAGAGTTTGTACGCTACCCAATGACGCCAGAAGATCAGAATTCCTTAAATCATCTTGAGAACCTTTTTGGTCCTCGTAGTTCCGCTGCGGAAAACTTTCCGGGTCTACCCGGCAGTTCACCCAGTCCTAATCGCGCGGAAAGTAGCGGTGGAAGCAGTAGCAGCAGCGGCAGTAATTTTGAGACCCGTACTACGCCAGATCGCTATGTAGGCGGCGTGCCTGCTCGAGAAAAAAAGCTTGAGGAAATTGTGGCGCAAGGTGCCGCCAATATTAAGGTCATTGGCGTGGGTGGTGGCGGCGGTAACGCAGTTAACCGGATGATCGCCAGCAAAGTGGCAGGTGTTGAGTTTTGGTCTATTAACACAGATTCTCAAGCCCTGAATCAGTCAGAAGCCACGAAGCAGCTTCAGGTGGGGCAAAAGTTAACGCGCGGATTAGGTGCAGGCGGCAATCCTGCCATTGGACAAAAGGCGGCAGAAGAATCTCGAGATGAGATTGCGGCAGCGTTGGCAGGGGCAGATTTAGTCTTTATTACCTGCGGCATGGGTGGCGGCACGGGGACTGGTGCTGCTCCTATCGTGGCGGCTATTGCAAAAGAAATGGGTGCCCTTACCGTGGGCGTCATTACGCGACCGTTTACCTTTGAGGGTCGTCGTCGTAGCCATCAGGCAGAAGAGGGCATGGCGGCACTTCAAAGCTGTGTCGATACCCTAATCGTGATCCCCAACGATAAAATCTTGTCGGTGATTCCCGAACAAACGCCCGTCCAAGAGGCATTCCGTGTCGCAGACGATATCCTGCGCCAGGGTGTTCAGGGGATTTCAGACATTATTAACATTCCAGGTCTAGTCAACGTCGATTTTGCCGATGTGAGAGCGGTCATGGCAGACGCTGGTTCAGCACTTATGGGTGTGGGGATTGCATCGGGCAAGTCTCGAGCCAAAGAAGCGGCGATCGCAGCCATTGACTCTCCCCTCCTAGAGTCCTCCATCCGAGGCGCTAAGGGCGTCGTCTTCAACATTACGGGGGGTAGTGACCTGACGCTCCATGAGGTCAGTACAGCCGCCGATACCATTTACGAAGTGGTTGACCCCAACGCCAACATCATCTTTGGCGCAGTTATTGACGAAAAACGTCAGGGCGAAATTCAGATTACCGTGATTGCAACGGGCTTTTCGGGTCAGCCTTCTGTGACAATTCCAACCCCTAGCCGCACAGCCGCGCAGCCCACGCCTGACACTGCAAAATCGACTAAAGCCGCGCCTGCGACCTCTGAAGGGGGTAAAAAGCTAGATATTCCAGAATTTTTACAGCGTCGCCGTCCGGGTGGTAAACAGCCCTAGGTGCCTGAAAAATCTTAAGAAAATCGTTCAACCCTAGATTGAGAATGCTAAGATTGCGGGGAAAGTGCATCGGGAATCTGCCGTGATCCGTTCTGCGACGTTGCCCATACCGTCTTCTCTGCCTGTTTTCTCAGACAATAACCGACTCAAGATTTTCTCAGGGTCTGCCAACCTGGAACTTTCTGAAGAGGTTTCTCGATACCTGGGGGTAGACCTTGGCCCGATGGTTCGTAAAAGCTTTGCCGATGGCGAGCTTTATATTCAGATTCAAGAGTCCATTCGGGGCTGTGATGTTTATCTAATTCAGCCAACCTGTCAGCCGGTCAACGACCACCTGATGGAGCTGCTGATTATGATTGATGCCTGTCGGCGCGCTTCAGCTCGGCAGATTACGGCGGTCATTCCCTACTACGGCTATGCGCGAGCAGATCGCAAAACAGCGGGGCGTGAGTCGATTACGGCAAAGCTGGCGGCTAATCTGATTACCCAAGCCGGAGCCAGCCGCATTTTGGCGATGGATCTACACTCGGCGCAAATCCAGGGGTATTTTGATATTCCGGTCGATCACGTTTATGGTTCGCCGAGCATTCTGAAATATCTCAAACAAAAAAATCTGCCAGATTTGGTTGTTGTTTCACCGGATGTTGGGGGCGTAGCGAGAGCCAGAGCCTTTGCCAAAAAGCTCAATGAAGCACCGCTTGCCATTATTGATAAGCGCCGTCAGGCTCATAACGTGGCTGAAGTGATGAACGTTGTGGGCGACGTTGCGGGTAAGACCGCTGTGCTAGTTGATGACATGATTGATACAGCGGGCACAATTTCTGAGGCAGCGCGACTGCTGCGCAAGCAGGGTGCAACAAAAGTTTATGCCTGTGCAACCCATGCCGTGTTTTCTCCGCCTGCTGTAGAGCGTCTTTCTAGCGGCGTGTTTGAAGAAGTGATTGTAACCAATACGATTCCAGTGCCTGTAGACAAACGGTTTCCGCAGTTAACAGTGTTGTCGGTTGCTGACATTTTAGGTGAAACCATCTGGCGGGTTCATGACGACAGCTCCGTCAGCATTATGTTTCGATAGCCGCAAGCTTTGCTTTGTTAATCTTCGCAGTCTACGCAAGTCTGAAGTTCAGTGCTTTGGAGTGCGTCTAAGGCCATCGCTAAACCGACATGCACGAGGGCTAGCTTTCTGCGCACGTCGCTGGGGAGCTGCTGAGATTCGGACTCTACACATTCTAGTAGCGTTGCGCCCACACAAAGATTGTGAGAAACCGTTGCGAGAATTTCTGAAATCAGATGGTTGCCCACTGTTTTTAACCCCTGTCTAAATGTTGAATTTTAAGCCTATCTCTATCTTGTGTGAGATTGGCTTGAATCAACACCGCGAAAACACCGATTTTATGGGGATCAACTTTGAGACATGCTACGAAATTGAGTCTACCTTGACATGCTGATACTGATATAGGTAAAAGCGCATTGCTAAAGGACTCAAGACTCCAAAGTATTGGTCAAATACTTCTTGACTGGGGAGATTATTGGCTAATTGCACACTGTAGGTATTACCTAGTTCAATGCCCACGAGAAGCGCGAGGGCGATCGCCGTACTTTTTGCAAAATAACGCATCGTTAAGGCTCAATGGTTTGATTGTCTTCAACCCCCCTTAACGCA
>JAGVDA010000178.1 GCA_020058975.1 Thermosynechococcus sp. WC_1
CCGTCCCCGACAGCACCGAACAGTTTGCCGATATTGTTCGTCAATACATTCTCTAAAGCTGGCGCTTTATACCCCTGGTGTCACGCTACCGTGCCCACGCGGGTCGTCGCCGATGCTGCCGCCGATGTTGGGCGAAAAGGTAGAGGTTTGTCCACTGCTTGCCATCATCGGCAGTGCTGCATCCGAGGCCAATGCCGCTAAGTTACTGCCCAAAATGGTGCGGGGCTGTTCGCCAACTACCCCCGCGATCGCCCCACCCTTACGATCTAAAAATACAAAGTGAGGAATGCCGTCTACCCGATAGCGCATGAGTTCAGGGAGCCACTTGCTATTGTCTACGTTTAGCATGACAAAATTAATGCGATCGCCATACTCCGTTTTGAGCGCCGCCATATCGTTTACCATCGCCTGACAGCTCGTACACCAATTGGCATAGAACTCAACTAGAGAGGGTTTTCCATTGGCGATCGCCGTTTCCAGAGGCGTGGCAGAGGCCGCTAAGGCTGTAAGAGAAGGTCGTGTAGATTGATTTTGAAACCCTAGCCATAGCAGTACACTTAGCACAGCAGCAACCACCACAATCAACAAGTTTCGGAACTGCTGACGACTAGATGTCGCTGAATTAGGGTTTGGCGAAGATGAAGTCATAGATGATATAGACCTAGCTGAAAACGGCGTTCAACAGCGCAATTCTGGCACAGATCCACAAGCGCCTCATTCTTAACATTGTAAGAAATACCTGGGCTGTAATTCCATTCTTAGAGCTTTTTGACACGATTTACAAAACAATGAAGTGGGGTTGATAGACTCATCAACCCCACTTCTGTTTAGTTTCTATTTATCTAAAAAGAACGCTTCTTACCAAAGACCCCGCACTGGAGCTTCTGGAGTCGCTGGTTCTGCAACCACTGTGCCACCACCCGTATTCACGGGCTGGGTCACGGTTCTGCTGCTGCTGCTATAGCTGCTGCTAGATCCGCTGCTGCTGCTGCTTGCAACCGCGACAGACTTTAATCTCAAGTCAGCGGCGCTCAGCTTGTATAGGTCTTCTCGGATTAAGTGTAGGTCAGGCGTAATGACAACGCGATCGCCCAAAGATAAATAGCGGCGAGATACGCGGGTCAGAAAATAATCTTTTTCGCCATCGCTCCCATCTAGCTCAACCGAAGCATTGTAAGGACTTAGGTACGTCACAACGCCAGACTGTAATCTCGAATTGTCAATCACAACATCAGACCCTGCAGCCAACTTTAAGCCCGAAATTACAGCAGGCTCCACTTGATAAACCTTTGTATCGCCCGTTGTCGTCTTTACTTTTACAACTGAGCCATCTACAGACTCAATTTGCCCCGTAATGTCTTGCCCAGAAAGTGTGCTGGTGGTCATTGTTTGTGAGAAAGCTGGCACAGACACGCCAACTGTTAATGCAGATGCCACTAAAATTCCTGTTAGCCACTTCATGGTGAAACCTCAATAATTAAAGCTTTATATTCTGTATACGATACCCCCCTTATGTATTAAACAATATAGTCCTTTGGTCAGATTTAATTTTCATTGTAAAGAGCCGTTAGCACAATAAACTCAATTACAAATTTTTATATTTCTTGATTCGATAAAGATTAAAAAATAAGGCACATGTCTGCGCTGAAGTTAAATGATTTCAACACTAGCGCTCTTTTTTAGATCGACATTAGACACAAGTGTGTTCATTGCCTGGTATACCTCTAGGTCAAACCAAAAGGTCGTTCCCACGCCAACCTCGCTGACAAGATGGATTCTAGAATGGTGCTTGTCCATGATGTTACGCACAATGGAAAGCCCCAGCCCTGTACCCTCTAAGGTATGAACGCGGTTTTCAACGCGATAAAAGCGCTCAAACACGGCTATCTGATCTTCTTGAGAGATCCCCACGCCTGTATCAGCAACCTCAACCCGAACCGTAGTTGCCGCAGCAGCAGCGGCTTCAGTTTCGTTTTCTAAGGTAGGCAGGCAGTAAGCCCGAATAGCAACCTTCCCGCCACTCAGCGTGAATTTCAGCGCGTTACCAACCAAATTGATTAAGACCTGAAGCAGCAGATCGTAATGACCCCAAATCGGCGGCAGGTTAGGGTCAATGTCTTGAATTAGCTCAATGCCTTTATCTCTGGCGTTGAGCTGACAGGTTCTTAGTGTCTGCTCAATCGGCTGGGTTAAATCGACCATCTCAAAGCGATACTGTTTCCCAGACTCTAGGCGTGAGAGATCTAAGACATCATTGACCAGGCGTGTAAGGCGATCGGTTTCGTGGTTGGCGGTTTCTAAAAATTCTTGGCGATCTTCTTTGCTCAGGCTGTCGCCGTACTCGTGCAGGGTTTCAATGAAAGACTTGATATTAAAGAGAGGCGTCCTTAGCTCGTGAGACACGTTGCTAATAAATTGACTCTTGGCCTCGTTTAGCTCTACCTCACGGGTTATATCCTGAACCGTAATGGCAATTCCCTTCGGCTTATCGCGAATGGGTTTTTCACGAATAGGCTTATCACGAATCTGGTCGAGTACGGTTGCTAGCACAATCCGTACCGTTCTGGGGAGTGGGTCTTTGATGCTAATACGAAACTCTCCGCCGTCTGCTTCGCCTTGGGCTGCGGCCTGGAGTGGGCGCGTTAGCTCAGCGCGGATGGGGTCTGGCAAAATATGCAGAACGTTGCTGCCTAATATATCTTTGTTTTCCCAACCCAGTAGCCTACGAGAGGTAGGATTTGCCAAAATGACCTGCATATCGGTATCTAGCAAAATCGCCCCATCCACAATAGTGGAGACGAGGGTTTCAAGCTTTGCTTTCTCGGCGGTTAGCTCTTCGATATTTTGTTCTTCATAACTTTCAAGCCTTTCAGCCATTACGTTAAAACTAGAAATGAGTTCTCCAAGCTCCCCGCCAAAGGGTAGATCCACCCGCTGCTTAAAGTTGCCAGAGGCAATATTGGTTACGCCAACCACCAGTTCTTTAATCGGTCGCGTAATGGTCAACGCATTAAACACCGCGCCCAAAATCACCATGACCCAAATGGCAATAAACACCGCAATGGTGACATCGCGGGTCAAGCTCGATGAGGTGACGACGGTCGGGTTTGGGTTGATGCCCAGCGCCAACACTCCTAGGTAGCGCTCATCTTGAATCAGGGGCACAAAAATATCCGCCACTTCCCCGTCTGGGGTTTGGTGTTGGCGCACCATGACCGCACCAGATTGAGGATTATAGTTCTCTGGCAAGCGAATGCGTCGCTTTAGGGTGAGGGAACTATTGACCTGAAACTCAGAAAATGGAATGCCGTAGTAGATGCTGCCTTCTTGATTGGCATACAGCATGTAGCGAATGCTGGAGGTGCGGTTATAAAACTTACGGGAAAATTCTGTGACGTCATCGTATTTTTGCTCGGCAACCAATGGCGCGACGTTTGCCGCAATCAGCAGCCCTAGGTCTTGCCCAAAGCGAGTGTCTTGCAGCCGCGCATCTTGTTGAATGCTGTTTACTGCCCAGAAGGTAAGGGCGCTCATCACCAAGGAAACGACAAGGGTGGCTGCTGCCATCAGCCGAGTCTGAATGTTGAACTCAGCCCACCAGCGCCCAATGTCTGTTCCGATTTTTTTAAAGAGGTCAGTCACTCAGAACTTAAGTCCGCAAGGGTTTCTAAATTAGTAATCTAAAGATGAATCTAAAGCTTTCTTTATTAATGCCTTTATTGTGACATGACCTGAAAAATCTCGTCTTATAGACGGCAAAAGCCCTCCGTTAAGCTTCCCCTGCATGGTATGAGCTGCGGACAAGCGGCCCTGAGCGGACTTGGCTGAACCCAATGGAGCGTGCAATATCACCCAATCGATCAAAGTCGTCGGGGTGCCAGTATTGCACGACAGGCAAGTGAGCCAGGGAAGGGCGTAGGTATTGGCCTAGGGTGAGGCGATCGCACCCCACTCTTCGTAAATCGGTCATCGCCTCTATAATTTCAGCCTCGGTTTCGCCTAGACCCAACATTAAGCCAGATTTGGTGGCAACATCAGGTCGCAGACGCTTAACGGTTTCGAGGACGAATAGCGATCGCTCATACTTTGCCCCGCGCCGTACCGGAGCCTGGAGGCGGCGCACCGTTTCTAGATTGTGATTAAAGCAAACCGGATTCGCATCTAGCACCGTTTGAATACA
>JAGVDA010000096.1 GCA_020058975.1 Thermosynechococcus sp. WC_1
AGGTAGCGTAACAGACCTTATGCGCCAAACCTCACCCCCCCTCTCCATAAAAGAAGCCGCCGCCATCATCCTCCAAACCCTCCACGGCCTAGAATACGCCCACACCGCCCCTATTCCCAATGTCAAAACGGCAGACGGCTCCTACACCACAGGTCAAGGACTTGTCCATCGTGATATCAAACCCGCCAACCTATTTCTGCACCAAATTGGAGACACCACCCTCGTCAAAATTGGAGACTACGGCATCTCCAAAGCCTTCGACCAAGCAGGCTTGAGCGGACTCTCCATGAGCGGCACAATGGCAGGCACCCCCTACTTTATGTCCCGCCCCCAACTCATCAACTTTAAATATGCCAAACCCGAAGTCGATATCTGGGCAACCGCAGCTTGCTTCTACTACATGCTCACCCACACCTACCCCCGCGACTTCACAGCCCCCTCCAAAGATCCCTTTCGGCTAGTCCTTGAAACCAGTGCCGTCCCCATCCGTCAACGCAATCCCTCCATCCCAAAATCCCTCGCTGAAGTGATTGATCATGCCCTAATCGACAATCCCTCCATCCCCTTCAAAACCGCTGCCGAATTCAGACAAGCCGTAGAGAGCGTCCTCTGAAATGTCTGACCTCACCCCACTCACCCATGCCGGACTCAGCATTTCAGGTAAAGTCCGCTCAGAAAACCAAGACCGCTGGTTCTCTGACCCTCACCACGGCATCTATCTCGTCGCAGATGGTATTGCAGGCAACCCTGAAGGAGCCTTAGCCGCCACCATCGTCACCGAAACCTTACCCAAGTTCATCCAACAGAAATTACAAGACTTCTCAGGCTCCTTCCGCGACTTCCACTTACAAGAACTGATTACGGAACTTAGCGATCGCCTTCACCAAGAAACCCAACACCAGCCCAAATTAGAAGGCATGGGTTCCACCGTTGTTGTCGCCCTCATCCAATACAGACAAGCTCTCATCAGCCACCTGGGCGATAGCCGCGCCTATCTATGGCGACAAAACACCCTCCAGCAACTTACCCAAGACCATTCCTTAGCCCAACTTTTACTAGAGCGTCATGAACTTACCCCAGAAGAAACCGCCCATCACCCTTCGCGTCATCAACTTACTCACTACGTTGGCATGCCCCAACCCGTAAAGCCTGATCTGCACTGGGTGGAATTAGAAAGGGGCGATCGCGTCCTTTTATGCAGTGATGGTCTCAGCAACATGCTCAGGCATGACCAAATTCTGACCATCCTCAACGAACAAGTATCCCCACAAGTTTGTTGTCAGAGGTGTGTTGAGTGGGCCAACGCACTAGGCGGCAGAGATAACATTACCTGTATTGTGATTGAGGTTCTCTAATTAATCAGCAATCCACAGCGCTGACGCAGCTTCAGGGTGAAAGAAACTTAATGGGACTCAGGTATGAGTGAAGAATATGGAAGGGGCATTCTAAGAGGGTTCAGACAGCCAAGACCGAAGCCGCCTTAGTTCCAATATTTTTGAGATCACCACATCCCCCTCCCCAGACACCACCATCTCAGCCCGTGCCATCTGAGGCTGAATCAGTCGATAGTGCGTGGGCAAAACGTTCTCAGCCCAAGCTTTAGTGACTTTTGCCTCAGTATCGCCGCGCTCTCGAATATCACGAACTAGCCGCCTGTTAAAACGCACTGAATCGCTTGGCACGTCAACATAGATTTTGCGCTCATAAAGCTTTAGCAATTCTGGATGATAAAGCGCAAAAATTCCTTCCACGATGATGTTAGGCTTTGGCTCAACCCATTCGACGGCGGCAGTTCTCCTGTTGTTGATGCGGTCATAGATGGGAAGCCCCACCCCATGCTTAGACTTGAGCAAATGCAGATGCTTCAGCAAAAGCTCAGTGTCCAGCGCTTCAGGTATATCGTAGTTTCCGCAGGGCATCCGTTTGTAGTAACGGTCGTAGCTAATGACCAACGCCTCACCCGCGTAATGCTCAAGCAGGGCATTGGCTAAGGTCGTCTTGCCAGAGCCACTACCACCAGAGATGCCGATGATTTTGCAGGGGTTTGTCATTGGGTGAAGACTTAGCATTGGCCTAAGCAAACGATCGCCAGCTTAAGATACGCTTCAAAAGATTGCCATCAAAGGTGTATTGATGGTATTTTTCAAGAGATTTAAAGCTTTTGTTGGTCAAACCGATCACAAGCAAACGTAGCTGGCGGTCAATCAGCACACTTTACCAGAGCTAACGCAATGGCTAAAAAATCAAATTTACCCTATTGGGCAGAGGAATATGTAAAGCATATTCGTCAGCATCGCCCAAAAATGTATAAGGAATTGAAGCAATCGGGTGAGCTAGAGTCACTTGCTTTGTCTATTCAAGCTTCAGCCAAGTCTTCCTACGATAGTTTATACGCCTCGTCTAAAGCCAATGGCGATAATGACAGAACGGCTGATTTCTACGCAACAGGCGTAGTGATGCGCCAGTACATTTTGCTGCCAACGGAGCAGGATGTACCTGAACTGGGCGAAAACATGGATGAAATAGCTGAAGAACCTGACGATGCATTCGAGCCAGGGCATCTTGAATTTTTGAAATTTATGAGTGAGTCAACCTCATATCACTTAGGTTGATTTTTGCCAAAACGAATTAACAGATCTCTTCAGATGATGAAAGAGTTCTGAAGTTCGCTGTGGATTTTACTAAATATCTAAATAATATTGAGTGCTGATTATGAGCGAAAACTTCAGGATCACTCAGGATTTTGTGCTAGCTTCTGGTGGCGCAAAGACCAAAGCACGGAATAATTTAGCGGCGATCGCATTGCTCAAGCAGATTGAAGCAGAAGGGCGCACGGCAAGTTCTGATGAACAAATGGTTTTGGCTCAGTATGTCGGTTGGGGGGGCATCTCGCAGGTCTTTAACCCAACGCCAGATCGTGACTGGCAAGATCTAGCGTCCCAGGTCAAAGAGATACTAGAGCCAGCCGAATATAGCTCAGCCTTTGAGAGCGTCTTAAATGCTCACTACACGTCCTTTGAGGTGATTCGAGAGATCTATGAAGGACTAGACCACCTTGGGTTTAATGGAGGGCGAATACTAGAGCCGTCAATGGGCGTGGGTAACTACTTGGGCGTGATGCCGCCTGACATGGAGCGGCGCTCGGAAGTGACTGGAATTGAACTCGATAGCATCACCGGACGGATTGGAAAGCAGCTATACCCAGAACATGAAATCTATGTCCAAGGGTTTGAGAAATCTGCACTTCCAAAGGACACCTTTGACCTAGCGCTCTCCAACGTACCCTTTGGGGATTACAAGATTGGCGACCCAGAGTATAACGACCTGAACCTTCAGGTTCATGACTACTTTTTTGCACGTTCACTTGATAGAGTGCGCCCAGGTGGACTGGTTTGCTTTATTACCAGCACAGGGACGATGCAGTCAAAATCAGGCAAAGGGTTTACTCACTACATTGGCTTGGAAGCTAAAGTCTGAAACTTATTACGCTTTAGAGGGCAGTGTATTTATGGGTGGAGCTGCTGTGCAATGGTTACGGGATGAGCTGGGTATGCTCAGTACAGCTGCTGAATCTGAAGTTATGGCCAATGCCACAGATAAGGATGGGAGTGGTAATGGTGGTGTTTATTTTGTGCCTGCCTTTGCAGGTTTAGGCGCTCCCTATTGGGATTCCTCTGCCAGAGGTTTGTTTATCGGTATGACGCGAGGTAGCACAAAAAATCACATGGTGCGAGCAGTGTTAGAGTCGTTGGCTTATCAGGTCAAGGATGTGG